>NZ_JBFUHV010000014.1:0-119059 GCF_056402215.1 Rhodococcus sp. P4_B6
GCGCTCGACCGTGCCCGCCCGCAGACGGACGGAGACTGATCGGACGGTGGGCCCCCACCGTCCGCCTCTCGAACTCGCCGCCGGTCAGGCCGCGCAGTCCCTGCACACCAGCACTCCACCCGCGTCACTGGCGAGCCGGCTGCGGTGGTGCACCAGGAAACAGCTCGAACACGTGAACTCGTCGGCCTGCTTCGGCACGACCCGCACCGACAGTTCCTCACCGGACAGATCCGCGCCGGGCAGTTCGAACGACTCCGCGGTGTCGGACTCGTCGACGTCGACAACAGCCGACTGAGCCTCGTTGCGTCGCGCCTTCAGTTCCTCCAGCGAATCCTCCGAAACCTCGTCGGACTCTGTTCGCCGCGGTGCGTCGTAGTCAGTTGCCATGTCGCCTTCCCCTCATCTTCTTCCGTGTATCCCGGCCCGTGCGACGCGTCGAACCGAGTGCCGGTCGACCGTCCACACGAAAACCGCCTCGGCGCAGACCACACCCTGCGGCTGCACAACGCTGCAGCGGATGGATACGTGCCCGGATACCAGGCTCCGGAAACATGATCTACGCCTCTTTTGTCATCTTCTGCCGACCCTCGTTCTGCATGCTTTGAACGACTGGGGCCGCCAGACAGTAGCCGAAGGAAGTACAAAAGACGTAACCGAATCGACCGATCGCGCAAATTGTCTGCTAATCGTCACCAACACCACAGCAAGCTGTGACATTCCACAACGGGGACGGGTTCGGGGTTATGACGCCGCAGGGATCTAAGGTAGGTGCCGAACCTGCGCCACGACGTGTGGCCGGGCCCTGTATCGGTGCGCTGGACGGGCGAAACGTTCGAAGCGCAGTTCGTAGGAGAGGTCGAGGCACACTGTGGTTTCACTGATCACCGAAGGCAGCCCGCTCGACGACAAGGGTCGTCCGTTCCGGCGGCGACGGGCGATGCCGATCCTCGTGGTGTTCGCGATCCTCGCCCTGCTCGGAGCCGTCGTGTGGATCGGCGTCCTCGGCGACGACGAGGACCTGGCCGCGACGGTCGACTGCAATCTTCCGCAACCGGCCGCGCAGCCGGTCGATCCCGCAGCCCCGCCGCCGCAGGCGCTGGGCGAGAGGGTCGACGGTTCGACGTTGCGGGACGTGGAGCCCGCCGCGCTGTCCGCCACGAAGGTGCGCGTGTTCAACGCCAACGGCGAGCACGGCCAGGCGGCGCAGGTGGCCGCGCAGCTGAGCGACTACGGGTTCGCGAGCGCACCCGATGTCCAGGCGGGCAACGACCCGATCTACGTCGACCAGAACATGCAGTGCCAGGGGCAGCTGCGGTTCGGCCCGAACGGCGCCGCCGCCGCGAGCGCGCTCTGGCTGGTGGCCCCGTGCGCGGAACTCATCCAGGACACCCGCACCGACGACACGGTCGATCTCGCCCTCGGAACCTATTTCCGCAAGATCTCGCCGAACGCCGACGCCGAGGAGGTTCTGCGGTCCCTGAAGGATCCGCCGTTCGGGACCCAGCCCGCACCTCTCGACATCGATCTCCTGAAGGCGGCGCGTACCGCCCGCTGCTGACCGCCGGTCACTCCTCCGGGATCGCCCTGTCCGCCCCGATCTCGGCGAACAGGGCGTCCAGCGCGTCCGCGATGCCGGGGGCCGCGGCCACCACCACCTCACCGTCCGCACTCGACGTGTGCGGCGACGGGATCCGCACGCGGGCGCCCGCCTCGGTCGCGATCAACGAGCCCGCCGCCCAGTCCCACGGGCTCAGCCCGTGTTCGAAATGGGCGTCGACACGGCCGGCCGCGACCATGCACAGGTCGAGGGCCGCCGAGCCGATCCGGCGGATGTCCCGCACCCTCGGCAGGATGTCGGCAATGAGGGCGCCCTGAACCTTGCGCCGGGCCGCGCCGTATCCGAATCCGGTGGCGAGCAACGCCATCGACACGTCGGTGACGGGGTTGCACCGCAGTGCGCTGACCCGTCCGTCGGCGTCGGTGAGGGTCGCCCCTCCGCCGCGCGCCGCCGCGTACGTCGACCGGGCCGCCACGTCGACCACGACCCCGGCGACGGACACTCCGTCGATCTGGGCGGCCACCGAGACGGCGTACGCGGGCACCCCGTACAGAAAGTTGACGGTGCCGTCGATCGGGTCGACGATCCAGCGCACGCCCGCGACGGAATC
This sequence comes from Rhodococcus sp. P4_B6, assembly GCF_056402215.1. NCBI lineage: Bacteria > Bacillati > Actinomycetota > Actinomycetes > Mycobacteriales > Nocardiaceae > Rhodococcus > Rhodococcus sp. P4_B6. The sequence goes on from NZ_JBFUHV010000014.1 coordinate 2,169, forward strand.
GCCCTCTCCCCCACCTTCTTCGCCGAGGATCGCGTCCTCGGAACGAAGCTCCGCGAGGCGGTCGCGGATGACCTGCTCGCTCTCGGTGTCGACGACGGTGACCGGGTCGGTGGGAGTGCTCTTCGACGCCACCGAGTCGCCGGATTCCGCTCGCGTCCCGACGATTCCGAACACCTCGGGCCGCCGTGCCCGGACGTGTGCGGCGGCCTCCTCGGCCACCGTGACGGCGACCTCGAGCAGTCGTCTGGGATCGGTGCCGACGTGGCCGGGCGCGGTGTCTGAACTCTGGGGTGCATGCACACACCCATCGGAACACACTTTCGCTGCCTCACACCACCGCTGACGGTCCGCGCTCCCCTTCCGGCGCCACAGCGTCGTCCGGTGTCATCACCCACCGAACCCGCCTCGACGCACTAGTGTGACGGGCAGCAGAAGCGCGCCCGGAGAACACGTCGTCGTCGACACGGAGGAGCACACGCCATGGCCAAAACGGGGTTCGGTGTCGACGTCGGAGGCAGCGGCGTCAAGGGTGGCGTCGTGGATCTCGAGACCGGAGAACTGATCGGCGACCGCATCAAGCTCCTCACCCCCCATCCGTCCACCCCGGAGGCGGTCGCGAAGACCGTCRCGGAGATCATCCGCCAGGCCGAATGGGACGGACCGGTCGGTATCACTCTGCCGAGCGTCGTCACCGGCGGCGTCGCACGATCCGCCGCGAACATCGACAAGGGGTGGATCGGGACCGACGCGCGCGCGCTGTTCTCGGACGCACTCGGCGGCAGGCGCGTCACCGTCCTCAACGACGCGGACGCGGCGGGGATGGCCGAGGACGCGCTCGGCGCGGGCAAGGACGCGAAGGGGGTCGTCATCCTCCTCACCTTCGGCACGGGCATCGGCTCGGCGATCCTCCACAACGGCGTACTGCTTCCCAACACCGAGTTCGGGCACATGGAGGTCGACGGCAAGGAGGCCGAGCACCGGGCGGCGTCCTCGGTGAAAGAGAAGAAGGATCTGTCGTACAAGGAGTGGGCCGCCGAGGTCAGCCGGGTGCTCACCCGGTTCGAGAACCTCCTGTGGCCGGATTTGTTCATCGCCGGCGGCGGAATCAGCCGCAAACACGAGAAGTGGATCCCCCATCTGACCAACAGGACACCCGTCGTACCTGCTGCGCTGCTCAACACGGCGGGAATCGTCGGTGCAGCGCTCGCGGTCGAAACGGGCATCGCTCCGTAACTATTTCGGATGGGTCGTTACAATGGAAGAGCCCGGCTGCGCGCCGGCGAAACCAGTAGACCTCTCCGCCGGATGACCACTCTGGCGTGACGCCGCACGACACCGTCACGAAAGGGCGTACGTGGCAGCCACCGATACACGTCAGACTGCTGATTCGACTTCAGAGTCAGGACCGGAAGCACCAGTCGCAGCGGCAGCCACCGGCACCGCTCCGGCAGCCGAGGCAGCTCCCGCGAAGAAGGCAGCGGCGAAGAAGGCCCCCGCCAAGAAGGCAGCAGCGAAGAAGGCCCCCGCCAAGAAGGCGGCGGCGAAGAAGGCGGGCGGCAAGAAGGCCACGGCCGGTAAGGGTGCGGACGGCGAGGACCTCGACGAGGATGCCGCCGACATGGAAGACATCGACATCACCGAGGGCGACCTCGCCGAGGTCGAGTCCGATGTCGTGGAGGTCGTCGCAGTCGGCGAGGACGAAGAGACCGAGGAGCCGTCCGAGAAGGACAAGGCGTCCGGCGACTTCGTGTGGGACGAGGAGGAGTCCGAAGCGCTCCGCCAGGCCCGCAAGGACGCCGAGCTGACCGCATCCGCAGACTCCGTCCGCGCCTACCTCAAGCAGATCGGCAAGGTCGCCCTCCTCAACGCCGAAGAGGAGGTCGAGCTCGCCAAGCGGATCGAGGCGGGGCTGTACGCGACCCAGATCATGCAGGAGCTGTCCGACTCCGGCGAGAAGCTCCCCGCCGCCCAGCGCCGGGACATGAGCTGGATCTGCCGCGACGGAAACCGCGCCAAGAACCACCTCCTGGAGGCCAACCTCCGGCTCGTCGTGTCGCTGGCCAAGCGCTACACCGGCCGCGGCATGGCGTTCCTGGACCTGATCCAGGAAGGCAACCTGGGCCTCATTCGTGCCGTCGAGAAGTTCGACTACACCAAGGGCTACAAGTTCTCGACCTACGCCACGTGGTGGATCCGCCAGGCCATCACCCGCGCGATGGCCGACCAGGCCCGCACCATCCGCATCCCGGTGCACATGGTCGAGGTCATCAACAAGCTCGGCCGCATCCAGCGTGAACTCCTGCAGGACCTGGGCCGTGAGCCCACGCCCGAAGAGCTCGCCAAGGAAATGGACATCACGCCCGAGAAGGTGCTGGAGATCCAGCAGTACGCGCGTGAACCCATCTCCCTCGACCAGACCATCGGCGACGAAGGCGACAGTCAGCTCGGCGACTTCATCGAGGACTCCGAGGCCGTCGTGGCCGTCGACGCCGTGTCCTTCACCCTGCTGCAGGACCAGCTCCAGTCGGTGCTCGAGACGCTCTCCGAGCGTGAAGCGGGCGTCGTGCGCCTGCGCTTCGGCCTGACCGACGGGCAGCCCCGCACCCTCGACGAGATCGGACAGGTCTACGGCGTCACGCGTGAGCGCATCCGCCAGATCGAGTCCAAGACCATGTCGAAGCTGCGCCACCCGTCGCGGTCGCAGGTGCTGCGCGACTACCTGGACTGACGCACAGACTGCGATGCCCCCGGACTCCGAGCGAGTCCGGGGGCATCGTCGTTCGTGCGCCGGGGCATCCGGCGGGCACCCGTCACGCGGTGGTGCGAACCCGGATCCAGGCGCCCGCCACCGGTTCGACCACCCGTGCCGCCACCGGGCCGATGACGGCCATCAGGAGCACGTACGCGGTGGCGAGTGCCACGAGTTCGCTCTCCACTGCGCCTGCCGACAACGCCAGCCCGGCGATGACGATCGAGAACTCGCCGCGCGCGATCAACGCGACCCCGGCGCGGGCCCGGCCCAGCCGCCCGACCCCTTGCTGTTTCGCCGCCCACGCACCGGTGACCATCTTCGTCAGCGCGGTGACGACGGCGAGCAGCACGGCCCAGCCGAGGACCGGCGGAATCGCCCGGGGATCGGTGTTGAGCCCGAACACGACGAAGAACATCGCCGCGAACAGATCGCGGAGCGGCTCGAGGACGCGGCTCGCGTTGTGGGCGGTGGTGCCGGAGATCGCGATCCCCAGGAGGAAGGCCCCGACCGCGGCCGAGACCTGCATCGCCGAGCTGATCCCCGCCACCAGAAGCGCGGCACCGAGCAGCTTCAGCAGCAGGGTCTCGCTGTCCGGGCTGTCCAGCAGCGCGGACACGTAGCGGCCGTACCGCAGCGCGATCACGAGGACGACGGAGATCACGACGAGGGAGATGCCCACCGCCTCGAGTCCACCGGCGAAACTGACGCCGGCGAGCAGGGCCGTCAGAATGGGCAGGTACACGGCCATCGCGAGGTCCTCGAACACCAGGATCGACAGCACGACCGGCGTTTCCCGGTTACCGAGCCGTCCCAGGTCGCTCAGCACCTTCGCGATGATGCCCGAGGACGAGATGTAGGTGACACCGGCCATCACGACGGCACCGGTGGTCCCCCACCCCAGCATCAGGGCGACGACCGCTCCGGGCGCGGCGTTCAGGACGGCGTCCACGACACCGGCCATCCACGACCGTCGCAGCCCGGTGACGAGTTCCGATGCGGTGTACTCGAGCCCCAGCAGAAGCAGGAGGAGGACCACCCCGATCTCGCTCGCGAGGTGGCTGAACTCGCTGATGTCGCCGAGGTTGACGAATCCGCCGCTGCCGAAGCAGAGGCCTCCGAGGAGATAGAACGGGATGGGCGACATCCCGAATTGAGCTGCCAGACGGCCCAGCAGGCCGAGCGCGAAGAACACCGCGCCCAGTTCGATGAGCGCGAGCGTGGTGGTGTTCACGGGTCTGTCAGCCGTTGGCCAGGAGCTTGGCTGACGCGTCCAGTCCGTCTGTGGTTCCGACGGCGACCAGCAGGTCGCCGGAGGTGAGCAGGAAGTCGGGCTTCGGTGACGGGTACACCTGGCCCGCCCTCATGACCGCGACGATCGAGACCCCGGTGCGCGTGCGCATCGCGGTGTCGCCGAGCGGGCGGCCGTCGAATCGGGAATCTTCCTTGATGTACAGCTGCTTGGTGCGGATGCCGGGCAGGTCCCGGTGTTCCTCCTCCAGCTGCGCCACCAGTTGCGGCGCTCCCAGCAGATTGCTGAGCACGGCCGCCTCCTCGGTGGTGAGCGGCACGGACGCGGCGCAGGCGTCGGGGTCGTCGGCCTTCGACACGATCAGGTCCGTGCGGCCGTCGCGATGGGTGATGACACCGATGCGGCGACCGGCGGCGAGTTCGAAGTCCTTACGCACCCCGATACCGGGTAGTGGCGTCACTTCAACGTTCATGCCTCCACGGTAGTCCGATGGGGGTGACCAACAGCGGAAGGCTCGCGTCAGCGCCGGGCCGGGAACGTGCCGTCGGCCTCGGGGAGGTACTCCTCGACGGCGGTGACCGCCGTGACGGGCAGCGGCCCGTACAGGTGCGGGAACAGCATCGACGCCGGATCGGCCGGCACGCCCGGCTCCCACTTCACCGGCGCACCGAGCGCGTCGGGGTCGAGTCTCAGGAGGACGAGGTCCGTGCGCCCGGCGAACAACCGGTTGGCGGGCAGATGCACCTGAGCGGGTGTGGAGAGGTGCACGAATCCGTCCGCGGCGTACGCGGCGGGCACGCGAGCGCCTTCGCGTTCCGCGGCGCGCCATTCGTCGCGGCTGCAGATGTGAACGAGTTGGTCTTCGGATTTCACACGGTGAGACTAGCGTCACGGCCGAAATCGAATCAGCTGTCAGCGAACTCGGACCGATCGGTCTGTTCGCATCGGCGCTCGTCACGTCGCTGTCGGCACGTTTCGGGCCGGTTTCGTGTGTGATGCAACACTGAGAAACGCCGTCGGGAACAACGCGTAAACCCCAAACGTCTGACAGAGTAGATCCACCGCGCCACCCCCGACGCGGCGGACCAAGGCCCCAGGCACTCGGCATCAGTCGAAAGCCAGTACGGAGGAGTCATGCCCGGAACACTGACCAGCCCCCCGTTGACCGCAGCCGACCGGTGCGACCGGTGCGGTGCGGGAGCCCGCGTTCGCGCGGTCCTTCCGACCGGAGGAGAGTTGCTCTTCTGCGGTCACCACGCCAACGAGCACGCAGACCGTCTTCGCGAGATGAACGCCACGATCGTGTCCGAAGCCGAAGCTGCAATCTGATACGTCAGCCCGGGTGACCCGTCCCAGGCTCACCTCTTTCAGCAACAAGAGACCGGCGAGTGCAGTGCACTCGCCGGTCTCTTGTGCGTTCGCGTCACGCGGTGACGGGGGTCACCACTGCCGCAGGGTGGAGATCCGCTCGGTGAGCTGCTCGACGGTGGCGATGGCCGTGGGCGGTCCCCCGCAGACCCGGCGGAGTTCGCCGTGGATCGTGCCGTGCGGCTTGCCCGTCCGGTGGTGGTGCATCGCGACGAGACTGTTCAATTCGCGGCGCAGTTGCGCGAGCTGCCCGGCGGCAGCCACCCGGTCCGCGACCTGTGGAACCGGCGTGTGCGCGGGCGCGGGCGCGGCGGGCTCCTGCTTGTCCAGCTGCTCCGACTGACGCTGACGCAGCAGGGCCCGCATCTGATCGGCGTCGAGCAGACCGGGCAGACCCAGGTAGTCGGCCTCCTCGTCGGATCCCGAGAACGTGGCCGTCCCGAAGGACGAGCCGTCGTAGATCACCTGATCGAGCTCGGCATCGGCACCGAGTGAGGTGAACGCCTTCTCCTCCTCGCCGAGTTCGTCCTTCTGCTTGTTCGCGTCGGCGAGCAGGTCGTCGTCGAAGCCGTCCTTCTCCCGGTGCGGCTTGCCGAGCACGTGGTCGCGCTGCGCCTCCAGCTGGCTGGCCAGGTCGAGGAGCACCGGCACCGACGGGAGGAACACGCTCGCGGTCTCACCCTTGCGGCGGGACCGCACGAAACGACCGATCGCCTGCGCGAAATAGAGCGGGGTCGACGCGCTGGTGGCGTACACGCCGACGGCCAGGCGGGGGACGTCGACGCCTTCCGACACCATGCGGACGGCGACCATCCACTTCTGGGTGCTCGCGCCGAACTCGGCGATCCGCTTGGACGCCGTCGGGTCGTCGGAGAGGACCACGACCGGGTCTTCGCCGGTGACCGCCTTCAGGGTCTGCGCGTAGGCACGGGCGACGGTCTGGTCGGTGGCGATCACCAGGCCGCCCGCGTCGGGCATGCCGCCGGTGCGCAACTGTCCGAGGCGGGTGTCGGCGGCGTGCAGGACCGCGGGAATCCAGTCACCCGACGGGTCCAGGGCGGTGCGCCACGCCCGGGCCGTCTGTTCCGCGCTGAGCGGCTCCCCGAGCCGCGCGGAGAACTCCTCGCCCGCATTGTTCCGCCAGCGTGCCTCGCCGGAGTACGCGAGGAACACGACGGGCCGGACGACGCCGTCCGCGAGCGCGTCCGAGTACCCGTAGGAGTGATCCGCCTTCGAGCGCATCAGACCCTCGYKGTCGGGTTCGTACGTCACGAACGGGATCGCGCTGTCGTCGCTGCGGAACGGCGTACCGGTCAGGGCCAGACGGCGGGTGGCGTCACCGAATGCCTCCCGGATGGCGTCACCCCAGCTCTTCGCGTCGCCACCGTGGTGGATCTCGTCGAGGATGACCAGCGTGCGCCGGCTCTCGGTGCGGACCCGGTGCTTGAACGGGTGGGAGGCGACCTGCGCGTACGTCACCACGACACCCTGATAGTCGCTGGACGTCTGCCCGGTCGAGTTCGAGAAGTACGAGTCCAGCGCGATGCCGTTGCGCGCCGCGGACTCCGCCCACTGGTGCTTGAGGTGCTCCGTCGGCGCGACCACCGTCACCTGGTCGACGGTCCGGTCGCGCAGCAACTCCGACGCGACGCGCAGCGCGAAGGTGGTCTTACCGGCGCCCGGCGTCGCGACCGCGAGGAAATCCTGCGGTCCGGTGGACAGGTACTTGGTCAGCGCACGACGCTGCCAGGCGCGCAGCGATCCCGCGGGCCTGGCTGGTTCGGTCTGTGCGAGGTAGGCCTCGGTACCCACGATCTGCGCGGCCTCGGTTTCCACTGTCGGCGCCGACTGGGAGCCCACTGTCTCAGCACTCACGGGCTGCCCTCCGCTGGCATGGCACTGTTTGCTCGCACTCCTCGGTATCGATCGACACATCCGGTCCAGACCCGAAGGCGCTGTCCGTCAAGGAGCCTAGCGCCCGGATCCGACGCGAACCGCATTCGCGAGTTCCGATACTGACAGATTTGTCGCGACACGAGGACAGCAGCGGTGGGCAACCGGGCGTGTCGTCAGGGATGCTGGAAACATCATGACCGAAACACCCTCGACAACACCGCAGAGTGGCGGTGATCCACCCCGGTCCGGGTGGCATCCGCTACGTCGCGCACTGAGCGTGATCGGTCGCACAGCGAGCAAGGCGTGGGACGATTCGATCTTCGGGAAGGCGGCCACGGCGGCCTTCTGGCAGACACTGTCGCTGCCCCCGCTCCTGCTCGGACTCCTCGGCATGCTCGGCTACGTCGGCGGGTGGTTCGGACCCGACACGGTCGACATCATCCAGTCGAAGATCATCAACTTCAGCGGGACCGTGTTCAGCGACAGCGTCGTCGAACAGATCATCCGCCCGACGGTCGGGGACGTCCTCCAACGGGGACGTCCCGAGATCGTGTCCCTGAGTTTCCTGCTGTCCCTCTGGGCGGGCTCGTCGGCCATCTCCACGTTCGTGGACTCGATCGTCGAGGCCCACGGCCAGCAGGAGGCGCGGCACCCCGTGTGGCAGCGCCTGTTCGCGCTGCTGCTCTACGTGATGTTCCTGATTCTCGCCGTGTTCACCCTGCCGCTGGTCGCGCTGGGGCCCACACTCGTCGGGAGGGTGCTCCCGGAGGCGTGGCGCACGATCGGGACGGAGATCGTCGACACGTTCTACTACCCCGGCGTGGGACTGCTGCTCATCGTCGGCCTGACGACGCTGTACAAGGTGGCGCTCCCCCGGTCGCTGCCCTGGCACCGGCTGCTCGGCGGCGCGCTCGTCGCGGGAGTGTTCTTCCTCGGCGCGAGCACCTGCCTGCGCCGCTACCTCTCGTGGGTGGCGGGAACCGGGTACACGTACGGGGCGCTGGCCACGCCGATCGCGTTCCTTCTGTTCACGTTCTTCCTGGGTTTCGCGGTGGTGCTCGGCGCCGAGTTCAACGCCACCGTGCAGGAGTTCTGGCCTGCCAGGGCGACCCGCATCGACCAGATGCGGGACTGGATCGCCGCGCAGGCCGAGAGTTCACCGTCGGCGGGTCCGGTGACCAGCCTCACACGCCGCATCGCCACCGGGCCGATCAAGGTCGTCGGCGACCGCAACCGTCCCGATCCGGCCGGGCAAGGGTCCGGGAACGACGAAAAGCCCGACGGCCCGGTACGAGAATCTCCCGAGCCACCGGGTGTGCGGCGAGCGCCGGCGAAGCCTCAGTCGCCCTTGCGCAATCCTTCGTAGATCTTCTTGCAGTCGGGGCAGACCGGCGATCCCGGCTTCGCGGATTTCGTCACCGGAAACACCTCGCCGCACAACGCGACGACGTGAGTGCCCATGACGGCGCTCTCCGCGATCTTGTTCTTCTTCACGTAATGGAAGAACTTGGGAGTGTCGTCATCGGTCGACTCGTCGGTGGTGACGTCGGGCCGTTCCTTGGTTTGAGTGCTCACCCCTCAATAATGCCGCAACCGGCCAGTGATCCCACCCCCCGTGTGCATTTGCCGCCCGACAGTGGAACAGTGGAGACATGGCACGAAGTGCAGGGTTCGGTGGGTCCCACGACGCCGGCTCACCGAGTAATCCGGTTCTCATCACCGAGGCAGCGCGATCCATCGAGGATCAACACCGTGCCCGTGTCCGCAAGTACCTGCTCATCATGTCGTTCCGGTTCCCGGCGCTGATCTTCGCGGCGGTGGCGTACGGCATCTGGGAGAACCCGTGGATCTCGATGGCGATCATCGGCGTGTCGATCCCGCTGCCGTGGATCGCGGTCCTCATCGCGAACGACCGGCCGCCGCGCACCAAGGACGAGCCCAGCCGGTACGACCACCGCGACTCGCCGTCCACGGCCCTTCCCGCGCCGCCGCACCACACGATCGAGGGCTGACGCCGTCGGGCGTCCTGCAACAATGCACGGGTGAACCGTGACGAACTGCTGTCGATCTGCCCATCTCTGCGTGCGGCCCTCCTCCGCAATCGGTACGACACGGACACCCTGCTCGATGCGCTCGGCCCCGAGGTCCACGCGGCGTTGAGCCGCAACGAACCGGTCCCGGTGCGCCGGGCCAGCGCGTCCTGCGGCGAACTCGGCACCCTGATCCGCCTGTTCCTGCTCACCGACGACTGTCCCGCCGGCGAGGTGGCCGAAGCGCTGGCCCCCCTCGCGGTCGACGACGCCCTCGCCGCAGGCCTGCTCGAATCCGAGGGCGACGTCGTCCGGGCCGCCCTCGACCTGCGGCCGCTGGACATCGGCGGCGGCAACCGCTGGGTGCTCTCCGACCTCGACGGCTCCCTCCGCCCCCGCGAGACGCCCGTCGACCACGTCATCGGCGTCGGGCACGCGTCGCTGTCGCTGCTGCAGGCCACCCCGACCGCACCGGTCGGGACGTTGCTCGACATCGGGACCGGGTGCGGCATCCAGGCCCTGCACGGCGCGTCCTACGCCGACGCGATCACGGCGACGGATCTGAACGTCCGGGCGGTGGACCTGGCGGCCGTCACGGCGGCGCTCAACGAGCAGGAGGTGGAACTGCTCGCCGGGTCGTGGTTCGAGCCGGTCGAGGGCCGCACGTTCGATCAGGTCGTGGCCAATCCGCCGTTCGTCGTGAGCCGCGCCACGGTGGGCCACACCTACCGCGACTCCGGCCTCGACCTCGACGGCGCGAGTGAACTGATGATCTCCCGCGTGGCCGACTACCTCGCGCCCGGCGGCACGGCGGCGCTGCTGGCGTCGTGGATCCACGTCGAGGGCGAGGACTGGCGTGCCCGGGTGGCGTCCTGGCTGCCGGCCCACGGGATCGACGCGTGGGTGGTGCAGCGGGACGTCGCGGACCCGGCCCTGTACGTCGGCACCTGGATGCGGGACGGCGGCCTCGACACCCGCGACCCGGCCACTGCCACGATCGCCGGGGACTGGCTGGACCACCTCGCGAGCGCGGACGTGGAGGGGGTCGGTTTCGGGTTCGTCTACCTGCGCCGGACCGACGCACCCACCGATCTGATGGCGGAAGACCTCACCCACGGCTTCACCGATCCGCTCGGCGCGGAGGCGCTCGCGTACTTCGATCGGGTGGCGTGGCTGCGCGACCACGACGTGCTCACCGCCCGGTTCCGCGTCGAGGAGAGCACCGCCCTGGAGCGGGTGTTCCTGCCCGGCGACGAGGGATGGACGCAGGTGGTCGCCCGGTTGCACCGGGGAAACGGCCCGGCGTGGCAGCACGAGGTCGACGATCTCGTCGCCTCGCTCGTCGCGGGCATGCGCGGCGACGGCCTCGTACTGGGCGAACTGATCGAACTCCTCGCCGCCGCGCACGGGGTCGACGCGGAAGAACTCGCGCAGTCGGCGGTGCCGCTCGTGCACGCCCTCGTCCGGCACGGACTGGTGCTCCCCGCGTAGCCGCCGGGTTCCCGATCCGTCCCCCTTATACGTGTTCTCAGCAACTTCTCAGGACCGAATCGAGGAACCCGCAGGTCACAGCCTCTTCGTAAATTACCGGCCGGGAACTTTCCCGGGCCGTCGGTGCGTTGATCCATATGAGACACCACCGATGAGGAGGCAAGTCATGACAAGCCCCAGCACCACTACTCGCATTCGCCCCAGCGCTGCCGATCTGGACGCCCAGAGCCCCGCTGCCGACCTGGTCCGCGTCTACCTGAACGGCATCGGCCGCACAGCGCTGCTGACGGCCGCAGACGAGGTGGAACTGTCCAAGCGAATCGAGGCTGGGCTGTACGCAGCGCACATCATGGAGACCGGGAAGCGCCTCTCCCCCGCCAAGAAGCGCGACCTCGCGACGGTCGTCCGGGAAGGACAGTCTGCCCGCGCGCACCTCCTCGAGGCCAACCTGCGGCTCGTCGTGTCGCTCGCGAAGCGGTACACCGGTCGCGGCATGCCCCTGCTGGACCTCATCCAGGAGGGCAACCTCGGCCTGATCCGCGCGATGGAGAAGTTCGACTACGCGAAGGGGTTCAAGTTCTCGACGTACGCCACCTGGTGGATTCGTCAGGCGATCACCCGCGGCATGGCCGACCAGAGCCGCACGATCCGGCTCCCAGTGCACCTCGTGGAGCAGGTCAACAAACTGGCCCGCATCAAGCGTGAACTGCATCAGCAACTCGGGCGTGAGGCGACCGACGACGAACTGGCCGAGGAATCGGGAATCCCGGCGCACAAGATCGCGGATCTCCTCGACCACAGCCGCGACCCGGTGAGCCTCGACATGCCGGTCGGCAACGACGAGGAAGCCCCGCTGGGCGACTTCATCGAGGATTCCGAGGCCACGTCCGCGGAGAACGCCGTGATCGCCGGCCTCCTGCACAGCGACGTGCGCACCGTGCTCGCCACCCTTGACGAACGTGAGCAGCAGGTCATCCGCCTGCGTTACGGACTCGACGACGGTCAGCCGCGCACCCTCGACCAGATCGGCAAGCTCTTCGGGCTCTCCCGCGAGCGTGTCCGTCAGATCGAGCGCGAGGTGATGGGCAAGCTGCGCCAGGGCGACCGCGCCGAGCGGCTGCGCTCCTACGCCAGCTGACCCCCAGTCCACCACCGATTCAGCGCCGGTGCCGGTCGTACGCGACCGGCACCGGCGCTGTGCCGTGCGGGGAGCTTCTGTCTGCGGGACCGTGTGTCGGGTCAGCGCAGCCGGCGGGGTCCGAGGTCGGCGACGCTGGGCTCAGGGCCGATCCGCACGCGCGAATCGGTGACCAGCGCGCCCTCGGCGGACGCGAGCACCGGTTCGCAGGCCAGTTCCCGCACCTCCGGCAGGTCGTCGGCGAGAGCGGAGATCCGCTGTACGAGGTCGACGAGGGCCGATTTGTTCACCGGCACCGCGCTGCGGTAGCCGGACAGCAGCGGCGCGGCCTTCGGTGCGTCGATCAGCTCCGCCGCGGCGTCCTCGGTGAGGGGCAGCACCCGGTAGGCGCGGTCACCGAGCAGGTCGGAGATCACGCCGGCGAGCCCGAACGAGATGAGCGAGCCGAACGACGGGTCGTCCTGCACGCCGACGACGCAGCCGATTCCCTTGGTGGCCATCCGCTGCACGTGGAGCAGGGGTTCACCGGATGCGGCGGCGAGGTCGCGGTAGGCCCAGCGGACCGAGTCCGGTCCGACGAGGTCGAGGCGGACGCCGCCGAGGTCGGGCCGGTGCCGCCACTGTTCCCCCGTCGCCTTCACCGCCACCGGGTATCCCAGTTCCTCGGCGGCCTGCACGGCCTCCTCCTCGGTGGTGGCGGACCGGAATTCCACGACGTCCACGCCGTAGCACGCGAGGAGTTGCGACGCCTCGAAGTCCGACAGCCAGCGTCCGGACGACGCCCCGAGCCAGCCGTCGACCAGCGCTTTCGCCCGCTCCGGATCGATTCCGTTGGGGCGCAAGACTTTCGAGGACGGCTTACTCTTCCAGGCCGAGTACCGCCAGGCCCGCGCCAGCGCCAGCGCCGCGCGTTCCGGACCCGGATAGGACGGCACCGAACCGCGCGTCGGATGCCCGTCCTCACCCCGGACCGCCAGGACGTCGGGCACACCCTCCGCCGCGAGGAACGTCGTGAGGACGGGTTTGTCGGCGTCCCGCACCGCTTCCCGCAGCGCCTGGGCATACGGTTCGGCGGGCACGGCGACCGGGGGAACGAACACGGCGATCACCGAATCGACGTCGAAGGACGCGAGCGCCGTCCGCACCGCCGTCGCGAATTCCTCGGGACCGGCCTGCGGGCCGAGGTCGACGGGGTCGCCGACCTGCAGACCCTCGCTGCGGGCCGCGTCGGCCGCCAGGACACCGAGCGCGGTGGAGTTCCCGACCACGGCGAGCCGGGGGCCTGCGGGCAGCGGCTGGTACCCGAACAGCAGCGCACAGTCGAACAGCTGCGAGATCGACCCGACCTGCACCACCCCGGCCTGCTCGAAGAGTGCACGCACGATCGAATCGTCCATCTCGCCGCCGCTGGCCGCCAGCGCGGGCGGGACGGCGTGCCGCCCACTCTTGACCGCGACGATCGGCTTGTTTCTCGCCACCCTCCGCGCGATGCGCGAGAACTTGCGGGGATTGCCGAAGCTCTCCAGATACAGCAGCACGACCTCGGTGGCCGGGTCCGAATCCCAGTACTGCAGCAGGTCGTTGCCGGAGACGTCGGCGCGGTTGCCTGCAGAGACGAACGCGGACAACCCGATTCGGCTCCGCGCGGCCTCGTCGAGGATGGCGATGCCGAGGGCGCCGGATTGGCAGAAGAATCCGACGTTGCCGGGGCTCGGCAGCACCGGCGCGAGGGTGGCGTTCAACGACACCTCTCGGTCGTTGTTGGCCACGCCGAGCGCGTTCGGACCGATCAGCCGCATCCCGTGTGCGCGGGCGGCGTGGACGAGGCGGCGCTCGGACTGCCGTCCGTCCATTCCGGTTTCACTGAATCCCGAGGACACGACGACGAGGGCCTTGACCCCCTTGTCCAGGCAGTCGTCGAGAACGGCGTTGATCGATTCGGCGGGGACGGCGACGACCGCGAGGTCCACCTCGTCGGGGATGTCCCGGACCGTCGGGTACGCCCGCACCCCGTGGACCGAACGGTGCTCGGCGTTGACCGGATACACCGGGCCGGTGAATCCGGCCCGCAGCAGGTTGGTCAGGACGGCGTTGCCGACCTTCGCCCGGTCGGTGGACGCGCCGATCACCGCGACCGAACGCGGACTGAGCACGTTGCGCATACTCCGCGCCTCGGCGGCCCGCTCGCGGGAATTGCGCACGGACACCATCGCTTCCGTGGGGTCGATCGCGAACTCGAGCCTGAGCACGCCGCCCTCGAAGCTGCGACTCACCTGATATCCCGCCTCACGGAAGACGGTCACCATGTTCCGGTTCTCCGCGAGGACCTCGGCGACGAACATCGTCAGACCGCTCTCCGCGGCCGCCGCGGCCAGGTGCTCGAGCAGGATCGGCCCGAGTCCGCGGCCCTGGTGCGCGTCGGCGACGACGAATGCCACCTCCGCGGATTTGCCGTCCCCCTCGCCGGTGAGCCGCTCGTACCGGCCGACGGCGATGATCTCGTCCCCCAGCAGCACCACGAACGCGACCCGGTCGTGGTGGTCGACCGTGGTGAAATGAACGACGTCCCGTTGCGACATGGTCGGGTAGGGACCGAAATACCGTAGATAGCGGGTGCGTTCGGACAGCTTGGAGTGGAACGCAACGAGTTTGTCGGCGTCCTCGGGCACGATCGGCCGCAGCGCGACCGCCCCGCCGTCCGCCGCGAGCACGTCGGCGACCCAGTGCCGCGGGTAGTTGTGCGCGGGGTCGGGTTTCCCCGTCGCCCCGGCACTACCCGACGACTCAGTGCTGCCCGTCTCCGCGCCGCCCGACGACTCCGTGGCGCCGGTCGTTTCGCTGTCGTCCGCCTGCTCAGTCACGGGGATCCTCCGGGTCGAGTCCGAGTAGCGGGAAGCAGGCGCGGCGGGTGGCGATGACGGCGGAGTCGATCCGCGTCAGTGCGCGGTCGACCGACGGAATCCCGGTTTCCGGTGTGCCACCGGGACCGTCCCACGGCAGGTAGTCGACCTCCCCGCCGTCGCCCATGGTGTCCGGCAGGTCGACGCTGGGCGCGAGGGCGTGAGCCCGCTCCTGCCAGGCCTCGGGCACGGCACGGGCCGTGTCGATCTCCCGGTCGAGCGCCGCGGCGATCAGGTGGGTCCACGCACGCGGAACGACCCGGACGAGGCCGTAACCGCCGCCGCCGACGGCGAGCCAGCGCCCCTCGGCGTAGCGGTCGGCGAGGTCGCGCATCGCGAGGAACGCGGCCCGCTGGCCGTCTACGGTCAGCGCGAGGTCGGCCAGCGGGTCCTCCCGGTGGCTGTCGACACCGCACTGACTGATCACGATCTGCGGCCGGAACGCGGCGAGGGCACCCGGCACGACGGCGTGGAAACCACGCAGCCACAACGCGTCGACGGTGCCGGGCAGCACGGGCAGGTTGATCGCCGTGCCCTCCCCCGATCCCTCGCCGACTTCGCTCGACCACCCCGTGTTGGGCCAGAGGGTTGCCGGGTGCTGGTGCAGCGAGATCGTCAGGACCCGCGGGTCGTTCGCGAACGCGTGCTGGACGCCGTCACCGTGGTGTGCGTCGACGTCGATGTAGGCGATCCGGTCGAAACCGTTGTCCAGCAGCCAGGAAACGGCTATGGCGACATCGTTGTACACACAGAAGCCGGAGGCCCAGTCGGGCATGGCGTGATGCATGCCGCCGCCGATGCTGACGGCGCGGCGGGTGCGGCCCGCGGCGATCTCCTGCGCCGCGGCGAGGGATCCGCCGGCGAGGATCGCGCTCGCCTCGTGCATCTGGGGGAAAACGGGATTGTCCTCCGTGCCGAGCCCGTGCGGTGCCTCCGCGCCGAGCACACCGGACGTCGCGGAGTGACCGGCCTGTTTGACCGCTTCGATGTACGCGGGAGTGTGGATCCTCAACAGATCTGCGTCCGAGGCGGCGGCGGGCCGCAACAGTTCGACTCCCTCCAGAGTCCCGAGGCTGCGCGCGAGCGACATGGTCAGCTCGAGCCGCGTGGGATTCATCGGATGGTCCGCACTCCACCGATAACTGAGATAGTCCGGACTCCACACGACTGCACGGTTCGATACCAGTGCAGCCGAATCCTCCCCGGAACTGAACGACGCGGTCATGGACTCACGCTACTGGTCCCCCGTGGAGGGTGTCAGCAGACCCCGCCGGACCGGCACCGACGCGCGGCGGGGACGGACGGCGCCGGTGCCGGGCAATCACCGGTAGAATCAACCGAGACGAAGGGGTGTGAGTGTGAAGGATCTGGTCGACACCACGGAGATGTACCTCCGGACGATCTATGACTTGGAAGAAGAGGGCGTCGTCCCACTTCGAGCACGTATTGCCGAACGACTCGAGCAGAGCGGTCCGACGGTCAGCCAGACCGTCGCCCGGATGGAACGTGACGGCCTTCTCCTGGTCGCCGGTGACCGCCACCTGGAACTGACGGAGAAGGGCCGCGAGCTTGCGGTGTCCGTGATGCGGAAGCACCGCCTGGCCGAACGACTCCTCGTGGACGTCATCGGTCTCCGGTGGGAAGAGGTTCACGCGGAGGCGTGCCGGTGGGAGCACGTCATGAGCGAGGAAGTGGAGCGGCGCCTGGTGGAGGTGCTCAACAACCCCACCACCTCGCCGTACGGCAACCCGATTCCGGGACTGGCTCTGCTTGGGCTGGACCGCCCGGTCGACCCCCCGGAGACGCTCATCCGCCTCACGGACGTGCCGCCCGGCAAGCCGACCGCGGTCGTCGTCCGCCGTCTCGCCGAGCACGTCCAGTCGGATCCGGACGTCATCGGACAGTTGCGTGAGGCGGGCGTCGTTCCGGACGCGCGCGTCACCGTCGAGACCAAGCCCGGGTCGGTCACGATCACGGTGCCCGGCCACAGCGGGTTCGATCTGTCCGAGGAGATGGCGCACGCCGTCCAGGTGAAGCAGGTTCAGGGATAGTCGATGAAACTTCTGGTCACCGGCGGCGCCGGCTATGTCGGCAGCGTCTGCAGCACGGTCCTGCTCGAACGAGGACACGAGGTCGTCGTCATCGACGACCTGTCGACGGGTAATGCCGACGCGGTGCCGCTCGGTGCCGAGTTCATCGAGGGCGACGTCGCGGACGTGGCGGCGGAGGTGCTGGGCACGAGCGGCACTCCCCGGTTCGACGGGGTGCTGCACTTCGCCGCGCAGTCGCTCGTCGGCGAGTCGGTCCAGTACCCGGAAAAGTACTGGCGCGGCAACGTCGTCACCACGCTCGAACTCCTCGAGGCCATGCGGCACTCGGGGACGCAGAAACTCGTGTTCTCGTCGACGGCCGCGACGTACGGCGAACCGGAGCACTCGCCGATCACGGAGGCCGATCCGACGCGTCCCACCAACCCGTACGGGGCGACGAAGCTCGCGATCGACCATGCCATCACCTCGTACTCGGTGGCGCATTCGCTCGCGGCGACCAGCCTGCGGTATTTCAACGTCGCGGGAGCGTACAAGTCGGCCGGCGAGAACCGGGTCGTCGAAACGCATTTGATTCCTCTCGTGCTCCAGGTGGCGCTCGGCCAGCGGGAGAAGATCTCGATCTTCGGAACCGACTGGCCCACCCCGGACGGAACGGCGATCCGCGACTACATCCATGTGCTCGACCTCGCCGAGGCGCACGTGCTGGCCTTGGAGTCGTCGATCGAGGGCAGGCACCGCATCTACAATCTCGGTAGCGGCGCGGGTTTCAGTGTGCGCGAAGTCATCTCGGCGTGCGCGCGGGTCACCGGGCTCCCCATCGCGGTCGAGGACGCGCCGCGCCGGGCAGGCGATCCCGCCGTGCTCGTCGCGTCGAGTGATCGTGCGATCGCGGAACTCGGGTGGCGGCCGGAGCACACGGACCTCGACGAGATCGTCGCCGACGCCTGGACCTACCTGCAGGAGCTGGGCGACCGGTCGCACGCGGCACGTCGTTGACGCGGGCTCAGCCGGCGAGCGGCGGGGGCAGCACGACACCGACCGCGCTCGCGCGTTCGTAACCGACGTCGGCCAGTCCCCGCACCTCGGCCGGCCGCATTCCGCTGTGCAGTGCACCGTCCAGCAGGGTGGCCAGCCTGTGCCCCGGCTCCGAGTCCAGCGCGGCGGCCAATGCGATGCCGGCGAACGGCCCGTCCCCCCGCAGGTAGGCGCTGTAGCCGAGCAGCGCCGCCGGGTTCGCGCGTTCCGGGTCGGGAAGGTTGCGGGCCAGGAGAATCCACAGTTGCTCGGCATCGTCGGCGTACGGGCCCACGGCGAGTGCGAGCACGCTGTCCCGGACGGTGACGTTGTCCAGTGCGAGCGCGAGTTCCGCGTACTCCGGCGCGAGGAGCCTCTCACCGGACGACACCCGCGCCACGTGTGTCAGCACCAGTTCGAGCTCGAGTCGGTGGCAGCGATCCGGCATGGGCGACCGCTCGGCCAGTTGCCTTCGCAGAAGCGACGACGGGCGGCCACGTTCGATGAGGGCGGCAATCTGCATCCGTTCGAGCACCGGCCCCACCTCGATCGTGGCCTCCATCTCCTCGCGCGAGGCGCGGATGGGCTTGCCCTCGAGGACCCGCGCGAGCGCGACGCGGGACGACGCCGGATCGGACTGGACACCGTAATTGCCGCCGAAGAAGCTGAACCATGCACCGCCCGAAGCGATCTCCGCCGTGAGGAAGACGTCGAGAAGGTCGGTCGGCGTGAATTCGAGGAGCTCCTCGAATTCGTCGACGATCGCGGACAATTCGTCGAGGCAGAGCGCGGACGGGCCGGTGACACGGTCGTCGACGAGAACCAGGATCACCCCGCCGGCGCGGTCGCGCTCACAGACGGTGGCGAACTGGCCCAGCGCCGCGCACATCGTCGGGCTCGGCCCTCCGGCACCTCCGAGGACCAGGTCATGTCTCATGACGGCGCCGACCGACGAGTTGCGCTTCCCGGTCAGGCACACCGCCACGATCGACCGGGCCGGCCGGAATCCGAGCAGTGCGGGAATCGAGGCGAGGAGGTCGTCCGGAGCGGACAGCGTGACCGTGTGCTGCTGCGGGGGCGGTTCCCCGCCGGGATCGTCGGAGAAGCCGGAACCGTGGGGCAATGCGGGTGTCGTCATGCCCCAGACTCTGTCGGGTCGACCCCGCGGGGGCCGGCGGGCGAGCTGGGCAAACACAGAGGGCTGTGGATGGGCGACGGGTTGTGGACAACCCGGCCGCCGCGCCGGGCGGACGCGCCGTTCGTCCGAGAAGTCGTCGGAGCCCTGTGCTAGGGCCCGCTCAGCTGTTCTGCACCTTCTGCACGGCGGCGGTGAACACTTCGTCGAGCGCGACGGTGTCGGCCTTCGCATCGCCGAACGACATGAAGGTCGCGGACACCCGCACGTCGCCCACCTGCGCGATCAGCGTCACCATCGACTGGGTGACCTGTTCGCTCCCGGTGCCGGATTTGACGGTCCGCCGCAGCGCGAGGGTGTCGTCCGCCCGGACGGGAGGGGCCGGAGTGATCTCGGTGGTGACGGTGGACTCGGCCCCGTTGTCCGTCACGGTGACCTCACCGCACCTCTTCGTCTGTTCCGCCAGGTCGTCGAGGGGTGTATCGGTCCTGGCGAGCTCGACCGAGATCGTCGAGCGGCTCGCATTGTCGGTACCGACCGCCATGACCGTGCCGGTCGGTCCGTAGTCCTGTGCAGGCGGCGCACAGTCCGCGGGGTCGACCACCGCGCCCTGCGGAACCCCCGTCAGGTCGGGCGCCGCCATCGACACGGCCTGAGCGGGCAGGACGATCGCCTCGTAACGGGCGGGGAAGTCGGCCGGATCGACCAGCAGCTTCGACAGTCCCTTTCCGGACGGCGAACCCGCCACGATGGTGGTGCTCGGCTGCGGTTCACCGGAGACGGTCGAGGCACACCCGGCGAGAATCGCTGCCGCGGCCAGCGCGACCACCGGGGCGACGGCCGTCCGTACCGCTGTGCGCCGAGATGTCACCGTCGTCCTCCCGTGTCGGATGTACCCTCTCCGCCACTCTGCCACGCCGGCACACCGACAGCGGGGAGGCTGCGGCTCAGCTGCCGCGGGCGATCCATTCCTCCAGATGCGGGGCCTCGGTGCCGATGGTGGTGCCGTCGCCGTGCCCGGTGCGGACCGTCGTCGACGCCGGCAGCGCGAACAGGCGATCGCGAATGGATCCGATGATCGTCGGGAAGTCCGAGTAGGAGCGCCCGGTGGCTCCCGGACCGCCCGAGAACAGGGTGTCGCCGCTGAACAACTCCCCCACCTCCGGCAGATACAGGCAGCAGGAACCGGGAGAATGCCCGGGCGTGTGGAGCACGCGGAGGTCGGTCCCGGCCACCGCGATCTCCTGCCCGTCCTCGATCGGCGTGTAGGCGACGGCGGGGTGCGTCTGCTGCCACAACACGTCGTCGGCCGCATGGAGGAAGAGCGGGGCGTCCAGTGCCGCGGACAGTTCGGGGGCCACGGTGACGTGGTCGTTGTGACCGTGGGTGCAGACGATCGCCCGGACGCGCCTGCCGCCGACGGCCGCGACGATCGGGGCGGCGGTATGAGCTGCGTCGATCACCACGACTTCGGCGTCGTCACCGACGATCCACACGTTGTTGTCGACGTCCCAGGTGCCACCGTCGAGGCTGAAGGTGCCGGAGGTGACCACTCGGTCGATGCGCACGCTCACGACTCGACCTTCGATCGCCGTATCGCTCGTACCCGTATCGCTCGTACCCGTGTCGACATCGCGCACCTCCAGGGTCGTCCGTCTCGGATCGTGCCGTTCCTCACATTGCCACAGACCGTGCGCGGGATCTCGCTGTGGGCGAACACCGGAGGCCGTCCGGCGGGAATTATCGGTCGCGCGTGGCGTGTTCCCCCAGAGCAGGGCCTCCGAGAGCAAAGTCCGACGTATCGATGCCGGAGACGATAGGGGACACTGGAGGCCAGGCACGAAGGAGAAGAGGTCTGTAATGGACGAACAGTCGAAGATGTACGAGCTGGAGTTCCCGGCACCGCAGCTGTCCTCCGCGGACGGGCAGGGACCCGTGCTGATCCATGGACTCGAGGGCTTCTCCGACGCAGGCCACGCCGTCAAACTCGCCACGACGCATCTCCGCGAGAGTCTCGAGAGCGAACTCGTCGCCTCCTTCGCGGTCGACGAGCTCGTGGACTACCGCTCCCGTCGGCCCACGATGACGTTCAAGGCCGATCACTTCTCGGACTACGACCAGCCCGAGCTGAACCTGTATGCGCTGAAGGACACGGCGGGTACCCCGTTCCTGCTGCTGGCCGGCATGGAGCCCGATCTGCGCTGGGAGCGGTTCACGACGGCGGTGCGCCTGCTGGCCGAGCAGCTCGGTGTGCGCCGGACCGTGGGCATCAACGCCATCCCGATGGCCATCCCGCACACCCGCCCGCTCGGTGTGACCGCACATTCCACCAACAAGGACCTGATCAAGGACCACCAGCGCTGGTCGGGTGAATTGCAGGTGCCGGGCAGCGCGTCCTCGCTGATCGAGTTGCGGATGGCGCAGCACGGGCACGAGTCGGTGGGATTCTCGGTTCACGTTCCCCACTACCTGGCTCAGACGGACTACCCGGGGGCGGCGGAAACCCTCCTCGAGAATGTGAGTGACGTCACCGACCTGGATCTGCCACTGGCCGCGCTCGGCGAGGCCGCCGCCCGCGTCCGCGAACAGGTCGACGAGCACATCGCAGGTAACGACGAGGTACAAACCGTCGTCCACGCCCTGGAACGTCAGTACGATGCCTACGTAACGGCTCAAGAACAGCAATCCACGCTCCTGGCCAGCGAGGAAGACCTGCCGAGTGGCGACGAACTCGGTGCGGAATTCGAGCGTTTCCTGGCCGAACAGGCGATGCAGGACGGCGAGAGCGGCAACTCCGAGGAGGAGGGCGGATCACAGGGCGGGGCCTGACCGGGTAGCGGTTTGTGCGGTCGCCCTCCCGGCACTGTGCGACCGCACGGTCCAGTTGTTCGGCCGGGACCCGTGCAATAGCGTCGAGACCAAGCCGATGATTGAGCTGTCAACATTCGGGAAGTGCACCTAGTTCAGGAGGCGACATGAGCGACAACCGCATTCGTAAGCTCAGGCCTGTTCCGGACGCCGAAACCCGCATGATGTTCCGCACCATCCACGGCTACCGTCGCGCGTTCCGCATGGCGGGCGAGGGTCCCGCGCTGCTGCTGATCCACGGCATCGGCGACAACTCGTCCACGTGGACCGAGATCATCCCGCATCTCGCCAAGAACTACACCGTCATCGCCCCCGACCTGCTGGGTCACGGACGCTCCGACAAGCCGCGGGCCGACTACTCGGTGGCGGCGTACGCCAACGGCATGCGCGACCTGCTGTCCACCCTGGGCATCGACAAGGTCACCGTCGTCGGTCACTCGCTGGGCGGCGGTGTCGCCATGCAGTTCTCCTACCAGTTCCCGCAGATGGTCGACCGCCTCGTCCTGGTGTCGGCAGGCGGCGTCACCAAGGACGTCCACCCGCTGCTGCGGCTCGCGTCCGTCCCGGTGGTCAACGAGGCGCTGAAGCTGCTGCGCATTCCCGGCGCGATGCCCACCGTGCGGCTGGTGGGGAACGTGCTGAGTCAGCTGAACGGCACGCGCCTGCGCCCCGGTGCGATGCTCCACGACACACCCGACCTGGTGCGGGTACTCGCGGAGCTGTACGACCCCACCGCGTACGAGGCGTACCTGCGCACCCTCCGCGCGGTCGTCGACTGGCGCGGGCAGGTCGTCACGATGCTCGACCGATGTTATCTGACCGAGAACCTCCCGGTGCAGCTCATCTGGGGTGATCAGGACGCCGTCATTCCGGTGAGCCACGCCCACCTCGCGCACGCGGCGATGCCCGGCTCCCACCTCGAGATCTTCCGCGGCGCAGGACATTTCCCGTTCCGCGACGACCCGATGCGGTTCCTGCGCACCATCGAGAAGTTCCTGTCCGGAACCCATCCCCTGCAGTTCGACGAGGCGAAGTGGCGGCAGATGCTCGTCACCGGGGTCGGTGAGAGCACCATCACCGGCAGCGCGTCCACCCGCATGGCGGTTCTCGACGCGATGGGATCGGACGAACGCAGCGCGACATAGGCCCGGCAGCGGCGCACGGCCGTCCGGCTAGCCTGTAGCAGTGCTTCTCTCCGACCTGCTCCCCGAGAACGCGGATTCCGATTCCGTTTTCGACGCCTTCACCTCCTGGACCGAAGAACGAGGACTGACGCTCTATCCCGCCCAGGAAGAATCCGTCATGGAGCTGGTGTCCGGGGCCAATGTGATCCTGGCGACGCCCACCGGATCCGGTAAGTCGATGGTGGCGGTCGGCGCCCACTTCTACGCCATGGCCACCGGCAAGCGCACGTTCTACACGGCCCCGATCAAAGCCCTTGTCAGCGAGAAGTTCTTCGCTCTGTGCGAGGTGTTCGGCGCCGAGAACGTCGGCATGATGACCGGCGACGCCGCCGTCAACTCGCGGGCACCGATCATCTGCGCGACCGCCGAGATCGTCGCGAACCTCGCGCTGCGCGAGGGCCCCGACTCCGACATCGGCCAGGTCGTGATGGACGAGTTCCACTTCTACTCCGAACCCGACCGCGGCTGGGCGTGGCAGGTCCCCCTCGTCGAACTCCCCCACGCCCAGTTCCTGCTCATGTCGGCCACCCTCGGGGAGGTCGACTTCTTCTCGTCCGACCTCACCCGCCGGACCGGGCGGCCCACCACCGTCGTGGCGGGCACCGAGCGTCCCGTTCCGCTGATGTTCTCGTACGCGACGACACCCGTGAGCGAGACGATCGAGGAACTGGTGACCACCAATCAGGCCCCGGTGTACGTCGTCCACTTCACCCAGGCCGCCGCCCTGGAACGAGCGCAGGCCCTGACGAGCGTCAACTTCTGTTCGCGCGAGGAGAAGGACGCCATCGCCGACGCCCTCGGCGGGTTCCGGTTCACCACCGGATTCGGCAAGACGCTCTCACGTCTGGTCCGGCACGGCATCGGCGTCCACCACGCGGGCATGCTGCCGAAATACCGGCGCCTCATCGAGAAACTGGCGCAGGACGGTCTGCTGAAGGTCATCTGCGGCACCGACACGCTCGGCGTGGGGATCAACGTCCCCATCCGCACCGTGCTGCTGACCGGGCTGACCAAGTTCGACGGCACCCGCACGCGGCATCTGCGGGCCCGCGAGTTCCACCAGATCGCGGGACGTGCGGGACGCGCCGGCTACGACACCCTGGGCACCGTGGTGGTGCAGGCCCCCGAACACGAGGTCGAGAATCTGCGGGCGCTGGCCAAGGCGGGCGACGACCCGAAGAAACGCCGCAAGGTGCAGCGCAAGAAGGCGCCGGACGGATTCGTGTCGTGGGGCGAGGCCACGTTCGATCGCCTCGTCGCCGCATCGCCGGAACCGCTCGTGTCGAGGTTCTCCGTGTCGAACTCCATGCTGCTCAACGTCATCGCACGGCCGGGTAACTGCTTCGAGTCCATGCGGCACCTCCTCGAAGACAACCACGAGCCGCGGCCGGCGCAGCGCAAGCACATCCTCAAGGCGCTGTCGCTGTACCGGGGGCTGATCGACGCCGGTGTGGTGCAGCGACTCGACGAGCCCGACGCCGACGGCCGGATGGCCCGGCTCACGATGGAACTCCAGCGGGACTTCGCACTCAACCAACCGCTGTCGCCGTTCGCGCTGGCGGCCCTCGAACTCCTCGACGTCGAATCCGATTCCTATGCACTGGATGTGGTGTCGGTGATCGAGTCGACCCTCGACGACCCCCGGCAGGTGCTCATGGCGCAGCAGCACTTCGCCCGCGGCGAGGCGGTCTCGCAGATGAAGGCCGACGGGATCGAATACGAGGAACGCATGGAGTTGCTCGAGGAGGTCACCTGGCCCAAGCCTCTCGCGGACCTGTTGTTCCCGGCGTTCGAGATGTACCGGGGTGGGCATCCGTGGATCACGGAGTTCGCGCTGTCGCCCAAGTCGGTCGTGCGGGACATGGTCGAGCGGGCCATGACGTTCGCCGAAATGGTCAGCCACTACGGTCTGGCCCGTTCGGAAGGCCTCGTGCTGCGGTATCTCGCGGACGCGTATCGCGCACTGCGCCAGACCGTTCCGACCGAGGCCCGGACGGAGGAACTCGACGACCTCATCGAGTGGCTGGGTGAGCTGATCCGTCAGGTCGATTCGAGCCTGCTCGACGAGTGGGAATCACTCACCGACCCCGGTGCCGAGGGCGACGACCAGCAGGTCGCGTTCGGCGCCGACGTGCCGCGCCCGATCTCCGCGAACACGCGGGCATTCCGGGTGATGGTGCGCAATGCCATGTTCCGGCGCATCGACCTCGCCTCGCGGCGGCGGTGGGCCGAGTTGGAGGGGCTGGACGACGGCATCGACGCCGAGGAGTGGGAGGACCAGCTCCAGCCGTACTTCGACGAATACGACTCGCTCGGCACCGGACCCTCGGCGCGCGGCCCCCAGCTGTTCCAGGTGGAGACCGCGCCCGAGCTGTGGCGGGTCCGGCAGGTCCTCGAGGACCCGCAGGGTGATCACGGGTGGGCGCTGACGGCGGTCGTGGACCTCCCCGAGTCCGACGCGGCCGGTGAAGTGATCTTCGACGAGCTCAGCATCGTCGAGGGATAGCGGTCACGAACGCGGCCGGCGGGGCTGATCACGCCGTGCCGCGTTCTTCTCCTTGATGCGGACGGTCTCCTTGCGGACCTCGGCCTGGGTGGCGCGCTCCTGCTGCAGCCATTCGGGGCGATCCGCCATGAGGGCGTCGATCTGCTCGGTGGTGAGCGCCTCGGTGATGCCGCCGCGCGCGAGGCCCGCGATGGACACCCCCAGCTTCGCCGCGACCACCGGACGCGGGTGCGGGCCGTTGCGGCGCAGCTCGAGCAGCCACTCCGGCGGATCGCTCTGCAGTGCGCCGAGCTCGTCGCGGGAGACGACACCCTCCTGGAACTCCGCGGGGGTGGCCTCGAGGTACACACCCAGCTTCTTCGCCGCGGTGGCGGGCTTCATAGTCTGAGGGCTCTTGTGCGACGTCATGGTGTCAAGAGTAACGAGCGTGTGCGGTGCCGTTGACCACGCCCGGTAGCCTGACGGAGTGACAGACGCGGATGCATCCCCTCCCTTCCGGCTCGCGTATGTCCCGGGCGTGACCCCCACCAAGTGGGTACGGATCTGGGCCGAACGGCTGCCCGACGTCCCCCTCACCCTCGTCCCCGTGTCCGCCTCGGACGCACCCGATCAGTTGCGTGGCCGGAGTGCGGACGTGGGCCTGGTGCGGCTGCCGATCGACCGGACCGGTCTCAGCGCCATCCCGCTGTACACCGAGATCCCGGTGGTCGTGGCACCGAAGGACCACGTCGTGGCGGCGGTGGACGAGGTGTCGATCGCGGATCTGGCCGACGAGATCATCCAGCACCCCCTCGACGACGTCCTCGTGTGGGACCGGCTGCCGGGACTGCCTGCCGCGGACCGTCCGGCCACGACGGCCGACGCGATCGAACTGGTCGCCGCGGGGGTCGGGCTGCTGGTCGTCCCGCAGTCGCTCGCCCGGCTCCACCACCGCAAGGACCTCGTCTACCGGACGGTGTCGGACGGCCCGGAGTCGCGGATCGCGTTGTCGTGGCCCGAGGACGAGACCACCGAACTGGTGGAGGAGTTCATCGGCATCGTCCGGGGTCGCACCGTCAACAGCTCCCGGGGTCGCACCCCGGCGGCGGCCGAGCCGAGGAAGAAGCGTCCCGCCGCGGCGGCCGCACGACAGAAACCGGCCACGGGGACGCGGACGCCGCGCTCCGGCACCGGAGCCAAGGGCGGCAAGCCCAAAGGTGGCAAGAAGGGCAAACCGCGTCGGCGGTCCTGACACTCCCCGGCCGTCAGGCGGGGGTGCCCACCGGCGCCGTCTTCGTGAACAGGCGCGCGAGTTGCCCGTAGTCGTCCGCGCGGGCACTGGACGACCGGAACACGAGGCCGATCGTGCGACCGGGCGCGGGAGCGGCGAAGCGGGCCGTCGCGAGCGGACCCCGTCCGGTCTCCACCTGGACGGCGGATTCCGGCACCAGGGTCACGCCGAGTCCGCCGGCGACGCACTGCACCACCGTCGACAGCGACGTGGCGCGGGTGTCGCCCGCCACCGGATGCGCATCCACCGAACGGCACAGATCGAGGGTCTGGTCGCGCAGGCAGTGCCCCTCGTCGAGCAGCAGGAGAGGAAGCTCGTCCAGCATCGGCGGCGAGATGTCGGTGCGACCGGCCAGCGGGTGCCCCTTCGGGACGACCATCACGAAATCTTCTGTGTACAAGGGGATGTCGACGAGACCGCTGACACCGCTCGGCAGGGCCAGCACTGCGACGTCGAGTGAACCCACACGCAGCGCCTCGAGAAGTCGCGCCGTCTGGTCCTCGATGACCTGCGGCTCCAGTGCGGGCATCTCCTCGCGCAGCGCCGGCAGCAGCGCCGGCAGCACGTAGGGGGCGACGGTGGGAATGAGCCCGATCCGCAGGGGCCCGGCCAACCGGTCGCCGACACCCGCGGCCGTCGCGACGAAACCGTCCGCGGCCTCGAGGATCACCTTGGCCTGACCGAGGAGCCGCTCCCCCGCCGCG
The DNA here is from genome assembly GCF_056402215.1 of Rhodococcus sp. P4_B6. Classification (NCBI taxonomy): domain Bacteria; kingdom Bacillati; phylum Actinomycetota; class Actinomycetes; order Mycobacteriales; family Nocardiaceae; genus Rhodococcus; species Rhodococcus sp. P4_B6. The sequence continues at coordinate 29,725 of NZ_JBFUHV010000014.1, forward strand.
GTGACGAGGACGCGCCGGGTGCTGCGCTCGATGAGCTGCACACCGAGCCCGTTCTCCAGGGCGGCCAGCGACTGCGACAGTGTGGGTTGGCTCACACTCAATCGTGCTGCCGCCGTGCCGAAATGGCGGTACTCCGCGACTGCCACGAACGCACGCAGCTGCGACAGTGTGGGTTGATAACTCTGATCGGCCATGCCTATCAGCCTAATGCTTTCCATCGCCTCGGCCTTTTGGACGGGTTCCTGCACAATGCAGGAACGCCCGGAGCGATAGGGTGCGTCAATGCCCATCCACGTAGACGTCGTCCGGGTGTTCACCGACGACAAAGGACGCCACGGCAATCCGCTCGGCATCGTCGACTCCTCGGCCGTCCCGCCCGAGGACCGGCAGTCCGTCGCTCRCACACTCGGATACAGCGAGACGATCTTCGTCGACATCCCCGGGCCCGACGACGAGCACGCGCGCGCCCAGATCTTCACCCCCACCACCGAACTGCCCTTCGCCGGACATCCCACCGTCGGACTGTCCTGGTGGTTGCACGAGCGCGGTGCCGCGGTCACCACACTCGACGTCCCTGCGGGCCCCGTCACCACCCGGCGTTCCGGCGCGATCACCTGGGTGCGGGCCCGGCCCGAGTGGGCGCCGGAGTTCTCGCTGTACCCCATGGACAGCGTCCGCGAGGTCCAGGCCGCCGACCCGAAGAAGTTCGGGGCCGGGCACCACTACCTGTGGGCGTGGACCGACAAGGTCGAGCATTCGATCCGGTCGCGAATGTTCGCCCCCGACATGGGCATCACCGAGGACGAGGCCACCGGAGCCGCCGCCGTCCGGATCACCGCGCACCTGCGGCACGCCCTCCTGATCACCCAGGGCAAAGGGTCCGAACTGCGCACAACGTACGACCCCGCCGGCTGGATCGAGGTCGGCGGACGGGTACACCCCGAGAAGTCACGCACCCTCTGACGTCGGCCGCCTTCCCCGCCCCGCGGCGAGGTCGGCCTCGCTCAGGCTGACCTCGATCTCCCGGCCCAGCGTCACACCGGGAGCGAGCGGAAGCCGGTCGCCGCTCCAGAACTTGCCGGGGTCGTACCAGTTGGTGCGCCTGCGACCGCTGATCAGACCCATCTCCTCGTACGTCTGCGCGACCACCTCGGCGCAATAGGCGCTTTCGAGGCTCGCCGACTGCTCCCGGCGACGGCGCGACCCGGGCAGGCGCCCGCCGAACCACCGCGACGCGAGTCTCGCGGTGGACGGGAACGGCGTTCCGTCGAGCCGCGCGATCGCCCGCATCAACGCGTCCTCCTGCTGCGGCGTCGCGGGTTCGGCGAGCTGACGCAGCCATCCCCGCTGCCCGTACCGCGCACCCCACACCTGGACCGCGGCGCGCAGGTCGTGGAGTTGCACACCACGCTGGAAGCGGCCCGTCCACATGTCCTGCAACGAATGCCCGAGCTCGGCGTGCCACATCAGCGGCGGAAGGTCCTCGAGCACCACCGACATGCCGACGTGGTTGACCGGACTGTTCGTCAGCGTCTGGATGGCCCTGTCGGCCGGGGACTCTCCGCGGAAGATCCAGATGTCGCCGGTGCGGGTGACCTCGACCGCGGTGTCGAGGTCGATGGTGGAACGGTGTCGTCGTGCGTCCGTGTGCCGTGGCGCGTCCATGGGCCCTAGCCTAGAAGGATGCGACTGCATGGCAGGCAATGGTGGAAACTTCTCGGACTCGCCGGTGTGGTGGGTGTCGCCGCGACCGGGGTCGTCGCGGTCCGCGCGGATCGGCACCGCAAGGCGTACACGCCCGACGAGGTGCGGGCCCGTCTGCACGAGCGCTACACCCGCGCGTACGCCGCGCACGACGGGCAGCAGGAGATCGCGCTGGCGTCGCCGACGTGGCGGGACCGGGTCACCGGCGCCCTGCACCGCATCCGCAGGCGGGGCGCCGGCCAAGATCAGCCCAGCGCCCGGCGGAACCCGTCCGCGAGCTGAGCGACCTGATCGTCCGTCATCACGAACGACGGCGAGATCTGCATGGCGCCCTGACCGGCGGCGCGGCCCGAGATGCCGAACTCACGCAACGTGTTCACGAACGGGAGTGCCTCCGCAGGATCGGCCAACTGCACGGCCGCGACCGCACCGAGACCGCTGCGCACTTCTTCGACCCGCGGGTGGTCGGCGAGGGGCGCGAGGTGCACGTGCAACGAGGACTCGAGCCGCTTCGACTCCGCCAGCAGGTTTTCGCGCTCGATGATGTCGAGGTTGGCGAGTGCGGCCGCGGCGGCACCCGCGTGCCCACCGTAGGTGTAGCCGTGCCGCCACCACACCCCGCCGGCGAAGAACGGCTCGGCCACCCGCGGGGCGATGAACACCGCACCCATCGGGACGTACCCGGACGTGAGACCCTTCGCCGTCGTCATCATGTCGGGCTGCAGATCGAATCGCGTCGACGCGAACCACTCGCCGCCGATGCGGCCGAATCCCGTCACCACTTCGTCGACCACGAACAGGATGTCGTGCTCGCGGCAGATGTCGCGGACCTCCGCGAGGTACCCCTCCGGCGGCAGGTACACGCCGCCCGCGCCGATGACGGGTTCGCAGAAGAACGCGGCGATCGTGTCGGCACCCACCTTCTCGATCAGCTCGAGCAGGCTCTTGGCGTCGTTCCAGGCGACTGTCGCGGCGTCGGCCATCAGCTCGCCGTAGCCCTCGCGGTTGACGGGAATACCCGCCAGCGCAGTGCCCGCGACGTGCATCCCGTGGTAGGCCTTCTGACGGCCGACCACGATCGTCTTGGCCGGCTTGCCCATTTCGTGCCAGTAGCGGCGGGCGAGTTTGGCCGCCGTGTCCACCGAATCCGAGCCACCCGAGGTGAGGAAGATCTTGCTGCCCGGCACCGGCGCGATGGTGGCGAGCCGATCGGCCAGGGTCGCGGTGGTCTCGGGAACGAAGTCACCGAAGTTCGAGAAGTGCGCCATCGTCCGCAACTGCTCCGCGACGGCGTCCGCGATCTCCGCACGCCCGTGCCCGACGTTGGTGAACCACAGACCCGCAGTCGCATCGAGGTAGCGGTTGCCACGGTTGTCCCAGATGTACGCGCCCTCGCCGCGAGACACCACGAAGGCGCCCTTCCGTTCCACCGCGCCCATATCCGCGAATCCGTGCCACAGTGCCGACGCCATGCTCATCCCTTCGTGAAACCCCACCCCAGGCGACTATGCCACGGCGCCCCGGCTCGGATCCGGCCGCGTCACTTCTGCACGAGTGCGGTGGGGTGCGCTTCCGTGTCGACACCCGGTATCCCACGACCGCGGATGGACGCGCCGGCCGTCTCGGCCACGAAGTACAGCGCGACGAGACCGATCCCGCACGCGGCCATCATGTAGAACGCCGGCATCAGCGAGTTGCCCGTCCATTCGATGAGCAGTTCGTTGACCGCCGGGGCAGTGCCACCGAACAACGACGTCGACACGTTGTACGCGATGGCGAAACCCGCAAACCGCACGTGTGTCGGGAACATCGCCGGGAAGGTCGCCGAGATCGTGGACAGCTGCAGCACGTACAGCAACCCGAGAACCGCGAACGCCAGGATCGCCCATCCGAAACCCTGACGCATCAGCAGATACATCGGGACGGCGAACACGATCAATCCCACGAGTGAGCCGTACCATAACGGTTTTCGGCCCACCCGGTCCGACAACCCGCCCGCGAACGGAATGACGGCCATCATCACGAGTTGCCCCACGATGAACAACGTCAGCGATGCGGTGGACGACAGGCCGATCTGCGTTTCCAGATAGGTCGGCATGTAGCTCAGCAGGGTGTAGTTGGTGACGTTCAACGCGATGACGAGTCCGCCGAGCAGCAGCAACGGCTTCCAGTACTCGGTGATCAGGTCCTTGAACTCGTGGGTCGTCCCCGACTCCACCGCGCCTTCCGCGTCCAGTTCCCGGAAGACGGGTGTCTCCTCGAGCTTGGTCCGCAGGTAGAGGCCGATCAGGCCCATCGGCCCGGCGATCAGGAACGGGATACGCCAGCCCCAGGTGGACATGAACGGATCGCTGGAGAACAACTCCACCGCCAGAACCACGATCGCGCCGAGCGCGTACCCGCCGAGGGTGCCGAACTCGAGGAAACTTCCGCAGAAGCCGCGCTTGCGGTCCGGCGAGTACTCGGCCATGAACGTTGCCGCGCCGCCGTATTCGCCGCCGGTCGAGAAGCCCTGGATCATGCGCAGCAGCACCAGCAGCAGCGGCGCCCAGAAACCGATGACGTCGTAGCTCGGCACGAGGCCGACGCAGAACGTCGCACCCGCCATCAGGATGATCGTCAGAGCGAGGACCTGGCGACGGCCGAGCCGGTCACCCAGCGGACCCCACACGAGACCGCCGAGCGGTCGCACGACGAACGACACCGCGAACACGAGCAGCGCGTAGAGGGTGGCCGAACCGGTGTCGCCGGGGAAGAACGCGGCCGAGATGTACGACACCGTGAACGCGTACACACCGTAGTCGAACCATTCGGTGGCGTTTCCCATCGCCGACGCCGCGATCGCGCGTCGGAGAACACCTGGTGGGAGCGTTTCCTGCTCGGCTGACGCATCCGCAGATGCCATAGATCCCGCCTCCTGAGGCCGGTGTTCGCGTGCCCTCATTGTGTCCCGAGTGACACGTGTTGTCGTCGCTTTGCTGTTTACACGGACACCGAGTACCCGCCCGGGACGGTGATCAGTCGCCGATGCGCGGGTAACCGCAACCCATGACCAGCCGAATCATCGCCATTACCGTCGACTGCCGGGACTCGGAATCACTGGCACGATTCTGGTGCGAGGCCCTGGGCTACCCGTCGACCCGCCGGTGGATGGACGCATACGGCCGCGAGTACGTCGAAGCGAGCGCACCGGGGTCGACGTCACTGCTCTTCCAGCCCGTCGACGACCGGAAGTCCGGGAAGAACCGCCTGCACCTCGACATCGCACCGTCGTCCGGATCCCGCGACGACGAGGTGCGGCGGCTGCTCTCCCTCGGCGCCCACCGCCTGAGCGACGACCCGAACGTTCCCTGGGTGGTCCTCGCCGACCCGGAGGGCAACGAATTCTGCGTGTTACCGGAACGTGGGGCCGACGACGGGACGACCGCGTAGCCCCCGCCACCAGGCGGCAGGCCCGCCGTGGGCGAGCCAGTGCCGCACGTGGTCCACGTAGTCCGTGGCCACCCGCACCCACTCGCTCCAGGCACTCGGTGTGGGCAGGGTTTCGACGGAACGGATCAGGAGACGATCGATCGCGTCCGTGACCAGCTGCGCCCGCTCCAGCTGCACCATGTGTCCCGCACCGGGCACCTTCACCAGTTCCGCGTCCGGCAGATGCCCGGCGATGGCCTTCGAATACCGGAACGGGGTCAGCAGGTCGCGGTCGCCGCACACGACGAGCGTCTCGATCGGTGCCAGCAACGGCACCGCCGCCGTCTCGTCGTGGTTCTTGAACGACGGCAGGAAGTCGACGAGCGTCTTGAGCGAGGTGTCGTTGATCATCTGCTCGGAGTGCCACATGATCGCCGGGCTGATGCTGCGGTCACCGAACGACGCCGACCTCAGGATCGGCGCCAGCACCCGCTTGCTCGCGCCGCGACCGCTCTGGACCACCCGGGGCAGGTGACGGGCCGCGGTGCTGAAACCGGCGACGACGGGCGTGTTGAGGGTGCGCGCGAGCCCCACGTCACCCAGCTTCTCCGCCGCGGTGGCGATCAGCCCCACCCCGACGATGCGAGATCCGATCAGATCGGGATTCCGGCCGACGTACGAGAGGACGGCCATGCCGCCCATCGAGTGGCCGACCAGCACGATCGGCCCCTCCGGCACCAGCGCCCGGATCACGGCGTCGACGTCCTGCGCGAGATGCGGGATCGTGCACGTGTCCCGCCGCGGCACCCCGGAGTTGCCGTGGCCGCGCAGATCGAAGAACACCATGCGGATCGTCGAGCCCCACGTCTCCTCGAGCTGAACCCGCTGGAAGTGCCAGCCGGTCATCCGGTTGCAGAACCCATGGACGAACACCACGGTCAGCGGGGCGAACGCTGGACCCACCTCGCGCACCGCGAGGGGGACCCCGTCGTCGGCGGCGACGACACTGCCGCGGTCGCGGGTGAGCAGGTCGAAGGTCTCCCCTGCGAACTCGTCGAACATAGTCTCCCAGCCGTTGCCGAAGTCACGGATGATCGCGTGGACGCCTGTCGTGTGGAGGATAGCGCGGCCCGCGAATCGGCTGCGCGAGGCTTCGCCGCTACCGGTCCTCGCCGTACCGGCGGCGCGCACCGAGACGGCCCACCGCGTTCACGGCGAGCGCCATCAACGCCATGGCCAGCAGCAACACGACCGCGGTGACGGCCAGCTGGACGTACCCCTGGTTCCGGGGGTCCAGGAACGGATACGGGTACCAGTCGACGATCGGGCCGCGGATCAGGGAGTACGCGCCGTACACGGCCGGGAAGATCAGCCAGCCGAGGCTCTGGGCGTCGGAGATCCGCACCCGGGACGGGGCGAGCACCCAGTCGAGCAGCAGGACGAGCGGCAGCAGCCGGTGCAGGGCCGTGTTGATCCAGCCGTCCTGCAGCATGACGTCGATGTTCGCCAGCAGCACCGCATACACGATTCCGGTGATGACCATGTACAGCGTCGTCGCACCGCGGAACAGCTGCCAGCGCCGCGACTGCGGATCCCGGATCGCGCCGATCAGCAGGACGACGACAGCGAGGATGTTGCTCTCGATGGTGAAATAGCTGAGGTAGTCGGCCGTCGAGAAGTCGTCGCTGCCGACGTTGCGGAGCGGAATCCACAGCAACGCGACCAGCCCGTAGGCGGCGAACCCCGCCCGCAGAACCCGAACGATCCCCTGACCTCGCAGCTCCGTGACGACGGCGGCGTCCATCCGCCGATATTCGCACACGGGCGGGCGCGGCACAGGGCGATCCACCGGGTTGGCTAGGCTGGGGTCCAGCATGTCCACCACAGCACCCAGCCGGCAGGAACTGAAGAACAGCCTCGGCGAACTCACTCTGCGCGACGAACACCGGCTCCGCCGGCGACTCGACCGTGCCCGCACGCCCGACGCCCTCGCCTCCCTGTCCGACGAGATCGACGCCGCGCGCGGCCGCGTCACCCGAAGACTCGACAGCGTCCCCGCCATCGAGTACCCTGACGCACTGCCGGTGAGCCGGCGCCGCGACGACATCGCGAAGGCGATCGCCGAGAATCAGGTCGTCATCGTGGCCGGTGAGACGGGATCCGGCAAGACGACGCAGATCCCGAAGATCTGCCTCGAACTCGGCCGCGGCGTCCGCGGTCTCATCGGACACACCCAGCCCCGCCGTCTGGCGGCGCGGACGGTCGCCGAGCGCATCGCCGAGGAACTCCACAGCGAACTCGGTGAGACCGTCGGCTACACCGTGCGATTCACCGACCAGGTGTCGGACGGCACGCTGGTGAAGCTGATGACCGACGGAATCCTGCTCGCCGAGATCCAGCGCGACCGGATGCTTCGCCGGTACGACACCCTCATCATCGACGAGGCGCACGAACGCAGCCTCAACATCGACTTCATCCTCGGATACCTGCGCCAGCTCCTCCCCCGCAGGCCCGATCTGAAAGTGATCATCACGTCGGCGACGATCGACCCGGAACGCTTCGCGGAACACTTCGCCGCCGACGGCGTGCCCGCGCCGATCGTCGAGGTGTCCGGGCGCACGTTCCCCGTCGAGATGCGGTACCGCCCGCTCACGGTGGAAGTCGGCGAGCAGACATTCGACCGCGACCCCGTCGACGCGGTGTGCGAGGCCGTCGAAGAGCTCTCCGGCGAGGGCGACGGCGACATCCTCGTCTTCCTCTCCGGCGAACGGGAGATCCGCGACACCGCCGACGCCCTCCGCGACCGCAGACTGCGCGGCACCGAGATCGTGCCTCTGTACGCGCGACTGTCGGCAGCGGAGCAGCACAAGGTGTTCACCCCCCACACCGGGCGGCGGGTCGTGCTGTCGACGAACGTCGCCGAAACGTCGCTCACCGTGCCCGGCATCCGGTACGTCGTCGACCCGGGCACCGCCCGCATCTCCCGCTACTCGGTGCGCACCAAGGTGCAACGCCTGCCGATCGAACCTATCTCGCAGGCCTCCGCCCGCCAGCGTTCCGGTCGTTGCGGCCGTGTCGCCGAAGGCATCTGCATCCGCCTCTACTCCGAGGAGGACTTCGAGTCGAGGCCCGCGTTCACCGAGCCGGAGATCCTGCGCACCAACCTCGCGTCCGTCATCCTGCAGATGACGGCGCTCGGACTCGGCGACGTCGCCGCGTTCCCGTTCGTGCAGCCGCCGGACCCGCGGGCCGTCCGCGACGGCATCGGCCTGCTCGAGGAACTCGGCGCGATCGAACGGAAAGCCCAGAACGAGCAGCCCGTCCTCACCCCGGTCGGACGGGAACTCGCGCAGATCCCCGTCGATCCGCGCATGGCCCGGATGCTCGTCGAGGCGCACCGCAACGGCTGCCTGTCCGAGGTGCTCGTCATCGTCGCCGCACTCTCCATCCAGGACGTGCGCGAACGTCCCGCCGAGTTCCAGCAGGCGGCCGACGAGAAGCACGCCCGGTTCGCCGTGGAGAATTCCGACTTCCTCGCCTTCCTCGAACTGTGGAAGTACCTGCGCGAGCAGCGGAACGAGTTGTCGTCCAACCAGTTCCGCAAGATGTGCCGAAACGAGTTCCTGCACTGGCTGCGCATCCGCGAATGGCAGGACCTGCACGGTCAACTCCGCCAGATCACCCGGGGACTCGGCTGGGAGACCACCGGCGCCCCGGCAGGCGAGGCGGCCATCCACCAGTCGCTCCTCGCCGGTCTGCTGTCACACATCGGGCTGCGCGAGGGTGACAAACGGGACTTCCTCGGGGCACGCGGAAGCCGATTCGCGGTCTTCCCCGGCTCGAGCCTGTTCAAGAAGCCACCGCGATGGGTGATGGCCGCCGAACTGGTCGAGACGTCCCGGCTGTGGGCGCGGATGTCGGCCAGGATCGAACCCGAATGGGCCGAGAAGCTGGCGCCGCACCTCGTGAAACGCACCTACTCCGAACCGCACTGGTCGTCGAAACGCGGCGCCGCCATGGCCTACGAACGCGTGACGCTGTACGGGATCCCCCTCGTCGCCGGCCGTGCGGTCACCTACAGCACCATCGACCCCGAGACGTCCCGGGACCTGTTCATCCGCCATGCCCTGGTGCAGGGCGAATGGCAGACCCAGCACAAGTTCTTCCACGCCAACCGCGCACTCCTGGAAGACGTCGAGGAACTCGAGCACCGCGCCCGCAGGCGCGACATCCTCGTCGACGACGACACGCTCTACGACTTCTACGACCAGCGCGTCGGCCCGGAGGCGGTCTCCGCCCGGCATTTCGACTCCTGGTGGAAAGTCGCCCGCCGCAAGAATCCGGACCTGCTCACGTTCACCCAGTCGACGGTCGTCAACGCCGATTCGGCCGCGGTACTCGGCGGCGAATACCCCGACGCCTGGCGTCAGGGCGACATGCAGGTCCCGCTCACCTACCAGTTCGAACCCGGCAACGAAGACGACGGCGTCACCGCCCGCATCCCGATCGCCCTGCTCGCGGGGCTGCGCGCCGTCGGCTTCGACTGGCTGGTCCCCGGCATGCGTGTCGAACTCGTCACCGCACTGATCAAGACGCTCCCGAAGACCCTTCGCCGACAGGTGGTTCCGGCACCCGACTTCGCTGCCGCCGCACTGGCCGCGGTGAAACCGCGCTCCGAACCGCTCACCGCGGCGATGGCACGCGAACTGTCGCGGCTCGGTGCCTGCCGCATCGACCCCAAGGATTTCGACGTCACCGCCCTCCCCGACCACCTGCGCATGACGTTCGTCGCCGTGGACGAGAAAGGTGCCGTCCTCGGGCGGCACAAGGACCTCGTGTCGCTGCGCAAGTCGCTCGCACCCCGCGTCCAGGTGGAAGTGGCGAAGGCGGCGTCGAACTCGGAGCGGCCCCCCGCACTCACGTGGACCCCCGCGACCCTCGGTTCCCTCGAGGCCACCGTCACGCGCGAACTCGGCGGTCAGAAGGTCACCGGCTACCCCGCGCTGGTCCCGGAGGGTGACGGTGTCGCCGTCCGCGTCCTCAGCACCGCCGCCGCCCAGCGAGCCGCGATGCGCGACGGAACGCGACGACTGCTACTGGCCGCCGTTCCCACCCAGGCGAAGACGGTGACATCCGGTCTGGGCAACGCGCAGCGGCTGGCGCTCGGGCAGAACCCCGACGGCAGCCTCGACGCCCTGATCGACGACTGCCGCACCGCCGCCGCGAATCAGTTGATCGCCGCACACGGCACCCCGGTACGCACGCCGCAGGAATTCGACGCCCTCGTCGCGAAGGCACGCGCGGAGATGGCCCGGAACGTGGCGGTACTCGTGCGACTCGTGTCGCCGGTGCTCGAAGCGGACCACCGGCTCGCCGTCGTGCTGGAACGCGCCACCGGCGAGGCCGCCGACGACGTGCGGGAACAACGGCAGTCGCTGCTGTTTCCCGGATTCGTCGCCGACATCGGCGCCACCCGCCTCCGCGAACTGCCCCGCTACCTCGCTGCCGCGGTCGCACGACTGGAAGCCCTGCCCGGGAGCGCACCGCGCGACCAGAAGGGGATGGATGCCCTCGACCGGGTGTACGCCGGATACGAACGGATGCTCGCCGGCCTGCCGGAAGAACGGCAGCACTCACCCGAGGTCGACGCGATTCACTGGATGATCGAGGAACTGCGCGTCAGCCTGTTCGCTCAAACACTCGGAACCCCGGTCCCGGTCTCCGAGAAGCGGGTACTGAGCGCCATGCAGAAGGTGCGCTGACGCGCAGGGCAATGCAAGAAATGCGCGGACGCGCAGGCTCAGGCGTCGTCGCGGGATTCGCGGTGTTCGCGTAGCTCTTTGATCTCGCGCGCGAAGTCCTCTGCTGAGCTGAACGACCGGTACACGGACGCGAACCGCAGGTACGCAACCTCGTCGAGGTCACGAAGGGGACCGAGGATGGCGAGGCCCACCTCGTTGCTCGGGATCTCCGCGGAACCCGATGCGCGGACCGCGTCCTCGACCTGCTGGGCAAGGAGATTCAGTGCGTCATTGTCGACCTGCCGGCCCTGGCAGGCACGGCGGACACCCCGCACCACCTTCTCCCGGCTGAACGGTTCGGTGACCCCACTGCGCTTGACCACCGACAGGACGGCGGTCTCGACGGTGGTGAACCGTCGACCACACTCCGGGCACGAACGGCGGCGGCGGATGGCCTGTCCCTCGTCGGCTTCGCGCGAATCGACCACACGTGAATCGGGGTGCCGGCAGAACGGGCAGTGCATGGCGATTCCTTCGTCGTAGCCGTCGTGGCCGCAACTGTTCGCCTCCCCCGATGGCGAACCGACGAAAACGGATTCACGCAGCGGATGCACGATCTCGACGCGACCACACGCGGTGGTGGGACTGACAGCCTCCGAGACTACTCGGCCGCCCGGCGGGACAGTCATGCAGAGCCACCCCCGTCACCGGGTCGCGGAAGACGGGACGATCAGACTCTGGCCCGGATGCAACGCCGAATTGGACATGGCATTGAGCTCCATGATCCGCTCGACCACCTGTGCTACCGGCATTTCCGGCGCGATCCGCGCAGCGACCGCGGCCAGGCTCTCGCCCTGCTGCACCTGCACGACCTCCGTGGCCGCCGAATTGCTCACACTGCCGCCGGTGGCCAGCTGCGCCACCCCGGCGAGCCCGCACAACACACCGGCGGTGATCACGACACCGGCGAGCACCGTCCGCCAGCCGACATCGTTCGCCCCGCGTTCGTGGTCGGCGCGGGAGACGCCGGTGTGGGTGGGCCGGTACGCGACGGCGCCGGACGACGGACGTCGCAACTCCCCGTCGGTGCGCCGGCGACACGGTTCGGTGCGGTACGACCGTGCGGCGCCGGAACGGACGACACCCCGCTCGAGTGCCTGCCGGTTCAGCACTGCCTGCCGATGGAGAACTGCGTTGCTCATCGGTACCTCCGCTGCTCGTATCCATGTCGGACTCTTGATGCCGGACTCTTGATGCCGGGCTCTTGATGTCGAGAACTGCTGTCGAAAACTGAGGTCGAGAACCGTTGCCGTACCCGCTGCCGAACCGGTGGGTACCAGATCCGGACCGGTGTTCGATCACGCGTTCGAAAGAACACATGTTCGATTTCTACCACGGCCCTCCGACAAAGTCTCTACTTCTCGCGACACATGTCGAACAGATGTTTGAAACTCCGAGGAAAGCGGGATAGATTCGTGTCACGCGGCACAGCAGTCACATGCGACCCATACCGAGAAGATCGACACACAGACGGAGGCACCTCGCCATGAAGGACGACAGCTCGACCGACGGTTCGACTCCACGTGTGAGCGGTGGCTCCGCCGCCGGGTTGACCGACCGGCAGCGCCGCGTCCTCGAGGTGATCCGCACGTCCGTCAACGAGCGCGGTTACCCGCCGAGCATCCGCGAGATCGGCGACGCCGTGGGGCTCACCTCCACGTCGTCCGTCGCCCATCAGCTGCGGACGCTGGAGCGGAAGGGTTTCCTCCGCCGGGATCCGAACCGTCCGCGCGCCGTCGACGTGCGCGGTCTCGACGAGGTCGCGGCGGGCGTCGCCGCGAACGCCGGGACCACTGTCGAGTTGGCAGCGGTCAAGTCCGGTACCGACGGCACACCCCTGCCGGAGCCCACGTTCGTCCCGGTCCTCGGCCGGATCGCCGCCGGTGGCCCGATTCTCGCCGAGGAAGCCGTCGAAGACGTCTTCCCGCTCCCCCGTGAACTCGTGGGCCAGGGTTCGCTGTTCCTGCTCAAGGTCGTCGGCGAATCGATGATCGACGCCGCGATCTGCGACGGCGACTGGGTGGTGGTCCGGCAGCAGAACGTGGCGGACAACGGGGACATCGTGGCAGCGATGATCGACGGCGAAGCCACCGTCAAGACGTTCAAGCGCACCGACAACGAGGTGTGGCTGATGCCGCACAACCCGCTGTTCGATCCGATCCCCGGCAACGATGCGGCCATTCTGGGCAAGGTCGTCACCGTCATGCGCAAGATCTAGTCACTGCCGGCGGCAGACACGAGTGGGGCCCCACGGCGATCGCCGTGGAGCCCCACTCGCATCCACCCCGGTACGGCCGGAGGCCGGAGTTCGTTGCAGATACGCAGGTCGTGCCTCGTCAGAGATTGAGTCCGCGACCGATGATTTCCTTCATGATCTCGGTGGTCCCGCCATAGATGGTCTGGACACGAGAATCCATGTACGCCTTCGCGATCGGATACTCCTTCATGTACCCGTAGCCGCCGTGCAGCTGCAGACACCGGTCGATCAGCCGGACCTGCGCCTCGGTGGTCCACCACTTGGCCATCGCCGCTTCCTGCACCGACAGCTTCTCGTCGTTGAGCAGTTCGATGAACTTGTCGACGAGGACCCGGACGGCCGTCGTCTCCGTGGCGAGTTCGGCGAGTACGAAGCGCGTGTTCTGGAAGCTGCCGATCGACTTTCCGAAGGCCTTCCGGTCGCGGCAGTACTGGATCGTCATGTCCAGCGCCGATTCCATTGCGGCGGCGGCCACCACGGCGATCGACAACCGCTCCTGCGGGAGGTTCTTCATCAGGTAGAGGAAGCCCATGCCTTCCTCACCGAGGAGGTTGGTGGCGGGGACGCGTACGTCGGTGAAGCTCAACTCCGCGGTGTCCTGTGCCTTCATCCCGATCTTGTCGAGGTTGCGGCCGCGTTCGAAGCCCGGCATGTCCCGTTCGACCACCAGGAGGCTGAATCCCTGCGCTCCCTTGTCGGGATCGGTACATGCGACGACGATCACGAGGTCGGCGTTGATGCCGTTGGTGATGAAGGTCTTGGAACCGTTGAGAACCCAGTCGTTGCCGTCGCGTACGGCGCGCGTCTTGATGCCCTGCAGGTCGCTGCCGGTCCCCGGTTCGGTCATCGCGATCGCCGTGATCAGCTCACCCGACGCGAAGCCGGGCAGCCACCGCCGCTTCTGCTCGTCGTTGCTCAGTTCGAGCAGGTACGGTGCGACGACGTCGTTGTGCAGGGTGAAGCCGATGCCGCTGTACCCGCCACGTGTCGTCTCCTCGGTGATGATCGCGTTGTACCGGAAGTCGCGCACGCCGCCGCCGCCGAATTCCTCCGGCACGGCCATGCCGAGGAAGCCCTGCTTTCCGGCCTCCACCCACAGGCTGCGGTCGACGATGTTCTGCTCTTCCCACTTGGCGTGGTTCGGCTCGGCGTGCTGTGCGAGAAACTTGCGGTACGACTCCCGGAACAGTTCGTGCTCCGGTTCGAACAGGGTGCGCTCCACGCCGACTCCTCGTATCAACTGTCTGTTACGTCTCGTTCGAGATACGTCTGGTTCGACGGTAGAGGCGGGGAACTACGGGGTGAATGACCCAGGTGATCGGGATTCGTGACCCATCCGGTCACCGGTGTCAGCGCTTGCGGAACCCCGCGAGCCAGCGCATCACCGGGTAGGCGACGAGGATGCCCACCGAACCCCACGCAATGCCGCCGAGTTCCACCGATCCGATCGTCAAAGTCAGGTCGCCGATGCCGGCGACGAGCGCGGCGGCGACCACAGTGAGATTCACGGGGTCGGTGAAGTCGACCTCGGCGTCCATCCAGATGCGCACACCGAGGACGCCGATCAGTCCGTACAGCACGAGAGTGGCGCCGCCGATGACACCGTTAGGCACGGTGAACACGAGGGCTCCGAACTTCGGTGAGAACGCGAGAACCACGGCCGTGGCGGCCGCGACCCAGTAGGCAGCGGTGGAGTACACCCGCGTCGCGGCCATCACGCCGATGTTCTCGGCGTAGGTGGTGGTGCCGGACCCGCCACCGAACCCGGCGAGGGTGGTGGCCAGTCCGTCCGCGACGAGCGCATTGCCGGCGACGTCGTCGAGGGACCGACCCGTCATGGCCGACACCGCCTTGACGTGGCCGACGTTCTCGGCGATCAGGACGATCACCACCGGCAGGGTCAGCGCGATCACGGACCATTCGAACGTCGGTCCCCGCAGTTCGGGCACACCGAACCAGGCCGCGTCCCGCAGTGCCGTCACCCGCTCCTCCGCGAGACCGCCGATCACGGCGGCGAACACCCAGCCGACGACGACGCCGACGAGGATGCCGAGGCGGCCCAGCAACCCCGGGCCGAGGACGGTCACGAGCAGGATCGCGAGCAGGGTGACCCCGGCGATCAGTGGTTGTGACTCGAACGAATCCACCGCGGTGGGTGCGAGATTGAGCCCGATCAGCGCCACCACGGCGCCGGTGACGACCGGCGGCATCACCGCGTCGATGACCCGCGACCCGGCCAGTTTCACCGCGACACCGATGACGAGCAGCAGCAGACCTGCGGCCGCGACACCGCCGAGTTGCGCTGCGGGACCGGAACTCTGCGACGCCGTCAGCGGCGCGATGAATGCGAACGACGACCCCAGGTAGCTGGGGATGCGTCCGCGTGTGATGAGCAGGAACAGGGCCGTCCCGATACCCGAGAACAGCAGGGTCGTGGTGACCGGGAACCCGGTGATCGTCGGCACCAGGAGGGTGGCGCCGAACATCGCGATGACGTGCTGCATCCCGATTCCGACTGTGCGCGGCCAGGTGAGGCGCTCGCCGGGAGCGACCACCTCGCCCTCGCTGATCCGCCTGCCGTCGCCGTGCAGCGTCCACCCGAACGCGCGCGTGGTAGCGGACGGGCCGTCAGAGCCGCCGACCGGACCGTCGGGGGCGTCTGTTTCTCTTTTCGTCACAGTTCGCCAATAGTAGGCACGATCTGGGAGTTTCGCGCCGCCGGGACCGGATCCACCGATTCGGCGACATTCACCCCGCGCGCTCGATTGCCTACTCGTTCGCTCCACGGCAACAGTCGTGCGTAAACCGACAAGACACCGACGTTCCGATCGACGCATGATGAGTGACGTCGCTCACACAGCGGTGGCCGATTCGAGTGGCCGCCCGCCGGATCCCAGCGATACTGCGCGATGCCGCGCTGCTGCGTACTCGACCCACAGGAGACGAACATCATGGCCATTGACTTCACGTTGACCCCACAGCAGCGTGAGCTCCAACTCTCGGCCCGCGATTTCGCCGGTAAGGCATTGGCAGACGTCGGCAAGACGATTCGCCATCTGCCCACGGCCGAAGAGAGATTCCTCGCCACCCGCCCTGCCTACGAAGACGTTGTCGCACAGGGGTGGCTTCGCAAGGTCATCCCCGCGCCCGCGGGCGGAGAGGGTAACGGGATGGTCGACCTGGCGTTGATCGCCGAGGAGTTCTACGCAGTCGATGCGAACGTGTCGCTGACGCTGTTCGCCTCACTACTCGGGCTGCTCCCCGTCCTCAACGCCGGCAGCCCCGACCAAGTCCAGCAGACATTGCGCCCCTTCCTGTCCGGCACCGGCGCCCCGCTCGCCGCCTTCTGCCACAGCGAGCCGGGCGGGATCGCCAACTTCGACGAACCTGTGCCGGCTGAAGGGACCCGCACCACCGCGGTACTCGACGGCGATCAGTGGGTGATCAACGGCGCGAAGCAATGGATCAGCAGCGCAACCGGCTGGGACTCGAAGGGCGCGGACATTCTCACGGTGGTGTGCCGCACCGATCCAAATCCCCAGACCCGAGCGGCCGCCGACCACTCGCTGTCCGTCCTTCTCGTGCCTACACCCGACCATGGCTTCGTATCCGACGAGAACTTCGAGACGATGGGCCACCGAGGGCATCTCACCCCGCGCTTCCACTTCGAAAATGTTCGGGTTCCGCGCGAGAACGTCCTCGGCGAGGTCGGCGGCGGCAAGGCCTTGGTCGAGGCGAGTTTCGCCGGCACCGCTGCCCTCGTCGGAATCTTCGGCGTGGGACTCATGCGTTCAGCCTTCGACTTCACCCTCGCGTTCGCCAAGCGTGAGCGGCGCGCCGGCCGGGTGCCGATAATCGAACATCAGGCGGTCGGGTATGCGCTCGCCGACGCGAAGATCGCGATCGAGACCGCCCGGTACCTGAGCTGGAAGGCCTGCAATGCTCTCGACCACGAACTGCCCAGTGCCCTCGAACTGGCTGTGCAGGCGAAGATCTACGGCTCCGAGACCGCGGTGAAGGTCATCACCGACCTCATGCGCGTCGTCGGTATCGACAGTTACAACCACAACCTGCCTCTCGCAGGGCTCCTGCAAGACGCGATCGTGCTGCCGCTGTTCGACGGCGGAAATATGGGAGTTCGCCGGCGCCAGCTCCACAGCCTGCTCGCGTCACCGGACTACGACTCACTCGACACAGTGACGACCTGAGAGCTGGGCTCGAGGACGGAATTCCTCGAGCCCATCGGGCGGTGAGTGGCCGGAATCCGGCGGTCGACTACGCGCCCAACACTCGTACCGCCGCGGCCCGCGCCTCCGCGGGATCGCTCGTGGCGAGCACGTCCTCGGCGGCCCGGCGGCAGTCGTCCAGCGTGACCGATCCCACCTTCGCCCCCACACCGGACACGGCGGCGCCCGCGCAGGACAGCGACGTGACACCGAGTCCGATCAGGACGCAGGCGAGCAGCGGGTCGGCGGCAGCCTCGCCGCAGACGCCGACCGGTTTGCCCGCCGCGACGCCGGCCTCGGCCGTGCGCGCGACGAGCGCGAGAACGGCCGGCTGCCAGGGGTCGGTGAGCGACGCCAGATCGGACGACATCCGGTCGGCGGCCATCGTGTACTGCGCGAGGTCGTTCGTGCCGATGGACAGGAAGTCGACGTGACGCAGGAGGCGGTCAGCTAGTAGCGCCGCGGCAGGCACCTCGACCATGACCCCGGGCACGAGACCGCGGGCGCGGACCTCGGCCGCGAACGATTCAGCCTCGGCGGGAGTCGAAATCATCGGCGCCATCACCCACGGCTGCGACTGCGTCTGCTTCGCCGCGGCGGCGACGGCGTCGAGTTGCCTGCTGAGGATGCCCGGGTTCTGTTCGGCGATGCGGATGCCGCGGACCCCGAGCGCGGGGTTCGCCTCGTCGGCGTGGTTGGCGAAGCGCAGCGGCTTGTCCGATCCCGCGTCGAGGGTCCGGATCACCACTTTCCGGCCCGCGAACGCGTCGAGCACCTCGCCGTAGATCTCGGCCTGCTCATCGACGCCGGGCTCGGAATCGCGGTCCAGGAAGCACAACTCGGTGCGGAACAGTCCGACGCCCTCGGCGGCGGTCCCGGACGCCGACCGCGCCCCGGCCCCGTCCTGCACGTTGGCCAGAATCGAGACGGCGTGCCCGTCGCTGGTGCGGCCCGGCCCTTCCCAGGACTGGATGCGAAGCCGTTCGGCGCGCCCGTGCTCCACGGCTGCGCGGGCCTCGACGGGGTCCGGTTCCATCACGAGTTCGCCCGCCGAGCCGTCGAGGAGGACGGGGGTGCCCGAGACGACGGATTCGAGATCACGCACCGCGACGACACACGGGATGCCCAGCTGCCGCGAGATGATCGCGGTGTGGCTCGTCGGGCCGCCGAGAACCGTCACGAGTCCGACGATCAGCTCGGGATCGAGACCGGCGGTGTCGGCGGGCGCGAGGTCCTGGGCGCAGAGGATCGACGGGGTCGTGGGCACGGGGATGCCCGGCTCGGGCAGGCCGAGGAGTTCGGAGACGACGCGGTCGCGGATGTCGCGCAGGTCGGTCACGCGTTCGGCCATCAGCCCACCCATCTTGGTGAACAGGGTGACGAACTGCTCGGTGGCCTCCGCTGCCGCCTCCCCGGCCGGGGTTCCGCCGGCGATCAGCTTCTGCGCCGCACCGAGCCAGCCGCGGTCTGCGGCCATCGCCGCGTTCGCCTGCAGCACCTCTGCCGCGGCGCCGGAGACGCTCGCCGCGCGGTCGCGGAGTCGCTGCGACACCACGGCGGCCGCTTCCTCGAAGCGGACCTTCTCCGCGTCGCGCGACGCCTCGTCGATCCGGGCGGATCCGGGTGCGACCTCCGGCCGCGGGGCCGGCCAGATCACCGGCGCGTAGGCAATGCCCGGTACCACCGGCGTACCTCGCACGATTTCACGGTCTTCGGTCATCGGGTCCTCCTGGCCGGCTCGTTCTGTCGTCACACAATCGGAAATGCGAATCGACTATGTGACGGAGATTACTCTCAACTCTTGACATGTCAACACACTCGGGCGTAAAACAACATGACACAACATTTCGTGTGATGCAGACCATAACGGATCTCGTCACCGAACACTTCATCGACGAGAACAGGAACGGGGTCACGGTGTATCCGGAAGAACGCCAGCAAGCGGTCACCACGCTGATCTCGCAGCGGGGGCGCATGTCGGTCGCCGACCTCTCCGACACCTTCGGCGTCACCACCGAGACCGTGCGCCGCGACCTCGCGCTGCTCGAACGCCTCGGCCACATCCGTCGCGTGCACGGCGGCGCGGTCCCTGCCGGTTCCCTCACCGTCACCGAACCCGGCATGACGGAGCGCGATCACACCCGCGCCGAGCAGAAGGATCGGATCGCCAAGCGCGCCGCCGCCTACCTGCCGCCGTCCGGTGGCAGCGTGCTGTTCGACGCGGGAACCACCACCGGGCGCATCATCCCGGAACTGCCGTCCGATCTGGACCTCACCGTGATCACCAACTCGGTGCCGATCGCGGCCCGGCTCGCCGGACTCAATTCCGTGACCCTCCACATGCTCGGCGGCCGGGTCCGCGGGATCACGCAGGCCGCCGTCGGCGAGGAGGCGCTGCGCATCCTCGACGTCCTCCGCGTCGACGTCGCGTTCATCGGCACCAATGCGCTCAGCGTCGGCCACGGCCTGTCCACACCGGACACCGAGGAGGCCGCCGTGAAGCGTGCGATGGTCCGCTGCGCCAATCACGTCGTAGTGGTCGCCGACTCGTCGAAGGTCGGCCGTGAGCACCTCGTGAGCTTCGCCCCCATCCACAGCGTCGACATCCTCGTCACCGACGCCGACATCACGCCCGCAGACCGAGCCCACTTCCACGACCAGGGAATCGAGGTGGTGATCGCATGATCGTCACGCTGACCGCCAATCCGAGCATCGACCGCACCGTCAACCTGCTCGGGCGCCTCGAACGGGGAACCGTCCTGCGCGCAGCCGCGACCCACAGCGACCCGGGAGGCAAGGGCGTCAACGTCGCCCGCGCGCTCACGTCCGCCGGCGTCAACGCAGTTGCGGTGCTGCCCGGCAACGCGGGCGACCCCCTGCTCACCGCCCTGTCCGAGCACGGGATCGAGCACGTGACCGTGGCGACGTCCGGTTCGGCACGCACGAACATCACCATCACCGAACCCGACGGCACCACCACCAAGATCAACGAACCCGGTGTCACGATGTCGGCCGGATCCCTCGCCGATCTGCAGTCGGAGATCATCGAACGCGGGTCCCGGGCCGAATGGGTGGTGCTGTCCGGTTCCCTACCCCCGGGCATCCCCACCGACTGGTACGCCACGCTCGTCGAGGCGCTGCGTTCGGCCTCGTGCCGGGTCGCCGTCGACACCTCGGACGCCCCGCTGCTCGCACTCGCGGACCGGTTCCCGGCGGCCTGCCCCGACCTCGTGAAACCGAACAGCGAGGAACTCGCGCAACTCACCGGCGCCGACGGGCACCTGCTCGAGGAGTCCGCGCTGCGGGGAGACCCGACGGCCACCGCCCACGCGGGCAGGCAACTCGTGGACCGTGGGGTCGAAGCCGTCCTCGCCACGCTCGGCGCCGCGGGCGCCGTTCTCGTGACGGAGGCCGGCGCCTGGTGGGCCACGCCACCACCGATCGTCGCCCGCAGCACCGTCGGCGCCGGCGACTCCTCGCTGGCGGGCTACCTGGCAGCGCAGATCTCCGGCGCGTCGCCCGCGGACTGCCTCCGATCCGCCGTTGCCTACGGCAGCGCGGCGGCCGCCCTCCCGGGCACCACCCTGCCGACCCCCGAACACGTCGACATCGACGCCGTCACCGTCACCGCCCTCAGCTCCCCCGCCCCCGATCCGGCCTGAACCAGAAGGAAACACCATGTCTCACTCGACACCCGACCGCGATTCGGGGCCGCAGATCATCAGCGAAGATCTGATCTCCCTGGACACCGACCTCGGAGCCTCCAAGGAGGACGTGATCTCCGCGCTCTCCCAGCGTCTCGCGGACGCCGGTCGCGCCACCGAAGCGGACGCTCTCCGCGATGCCGCGCTGGCGCGTGAATCACAATCGGCGACAGGACTTCCCGGCGGGATCGCGATCCCGCACTGCCGCTCGGAGGCCGTCGTGGCGGCGTCTCTCGGATTCGCCCGGCTCGCCCCGAAGGTCGACTTCGGCGCCCCCGACGGACCCGCCGATCTGGTGTTCCTCATCGCCGCACCCGAGGGTGCGGGCGCGGAGCACATGAAGCTGCTGTCCTCGCTCGCCCGGGCGCTGGTACGCCCGGCCTTCGTCGGCGCCCTGCGTGATGCGAAGACCCCCGCCGAGATCGTCACCCTGGTCAACGACGTCCTGGCCCCCGCGCCCGCCGCCGCACCTGCTGCCGCGACGGCCACTGCAGCACCCGCCGCCGCTGCGGCCGCGGCTGCTGCCCCGGCTCCGGCAACGACGCCCGAACCGGTCGCCCCGGAGAAGGAACCGGAGCCCGAGGCGGGGCCGAAGCACATCGTCGCGGTCACGGCCTGCCCGACCGGCATCGCCCACACGTACATGGCGGCCGACTCGCTCGTCGCCGCCGGCGAACGCGCGGGCGTCGTCGTTCACGTGGAGACGCAGGGTTCGAGCGGAAGTACACCGCTGGCACCCGGAGTGATCGCGGGCGCGTCCGCCGTCATCTTCGCCACCGACGTCGGGGTGAAGGGCAAGGAACGCTTCGCAGGCAAGCCGGTGGTGGCGTCGGGCGTCAAGCGCGCGATCAACGAACCCGACACCATGATCACCGAGGCGCTGCGCGCGGGCATGAACCCGTCCGCGGCGACCGTGGACGCGGGGAGCGCGGGCAGTGCCGCGGACGAGCCGGCCGGGTCGGTCGGCTGGGGCACCCACCTGCGTCAGGTGCTGCTCACCGGTGTCAGTTACATGATCCCGTTCGTCGCCGCGGGTGGTCTGCTGATCGCCCTCGGGTTCCTGCTCGGCGGCTACGAGATCTCCGGTCCCGCGGAGGACATCGTCCTCAACAACTCCCTCGGCCAACTCCCCGACGGTGGCCTGACGACGTACCTGGGCGCCGTGCTGTTCCAGCTGGGTTCGCTGGCGTTCAGCTTCCTCGTCCCCGCGCTGGCCGGTTACATCGCCTTCGCGATCGCCGACCGGCCCGGTCTGGCGCCGGGCTTCACCGCGGGTGCGGTGGCGGTCTTCGTCGGCGGCGGATTCATCGGAGGCCTCGTCGGCGGTCTGATCGCCGGTATCGTCGCGCTGTGKATCAGCCGGATCCCGGTGCCGCAGTGGTTGCGCGGCCTGATGCCCGTGGTGATCATCCCGCTGTTCGCGACGCTGATCGTCGGCGCACTCATGTTCCTGGTCCTCGGCCGACCGCTCGCCGCGATCACGAACGGCCTGACGGACTGGCTCAACGGACTGTCCGGCAGCTCCGTCATCTTCCTCGGCATCATCCTCGGACTGATGATGTGCTTCGACCTCGGAGGCCCGGTCAACAAGGCCGCATACGCGTTCGCGGTGGCCGGCCTCAACGTCAACGACCCCGCCTCGCTGCGGATCATGGCGGCCGTGATGGCTGCGGGCATGGTCCCGCCGCTGGCGATGGCCCTCGCATCGACCGTCCTGCGTCCCAGCCTGTTCAGCGAGGCGGAACGGGAGAACGGCAAGGCGGCCTGGCTCCTCGGCTCGGCGTTCATCTCGGAAGGCGCCATTCCGTTCGCCGCCGCAGACCMGCTGCGCGTCATCCCCTCGATGATGGCCGGCGGCGCCGTCACCGGCGCCCTGATCATGGCGTTCGACGTCACCCTCAGCGCACCGCACGGCGGAATCTTCGTCTTCTTCGCCATCGGCAACCTGCTGTGGTTCCTGGTGTCGCTGGCCGCCGGTGTCGTCGTCGCCGCCCTGTGCGTCGTCGGTGCGAAGGAATTCATCAAGCCCGGCGCGTCCGACGCCGAACTCGACCCCGACGTTGCGACAGTCGCAGCGTAAGAGAAACAGATCGACCCGCTCGACCCGCACCAACCCCACCGACAGAGGAGAGAGTCCATGCCCAGCACCACAGTCGCCGTCGGTTCGTCCATCGGCCTGCACGCCCGTCCCGCCGCCGTCATCGCCGAAGCGGTTGCCGCCGCCGGTGTGCCCGTCACGCTGGCCGTGGCGGACAGTGAACCCGTGGACGCCGGTTCCGCACTGCTCATCATGACGCTCGGCGCCACCAAGGGCACCGACGTCACCGTGACCAGCGACGACGCCGACGCCGTCGAGAAGGTCGCGCAGCTCGTGGCGGCCGATCTCGACGCCTGACCGGTACCCGGCCCGTCAGCTGGTGAGCCCCAGCTGACGGCCGGTCCAGTCCATCTCGCGTTCGAGTGCCGCACTCCAGGTGGCGCCCTCGTGGCCACCGGGAAGCTCGTAGTACCGCACGTTCAGACCGGCCGCCCGCGCGGCAGCGAACATCCGCTGCTGCTGCGGGCGGTATTCGTCGTCGGCGGCCCCGGCCACGAACACCCCGGTCAACTCCGGGAACTGTCGTGTCTTCAGCACGTCAGCCGGATTGACCGCCGCGAACGCGTGCTCGTCGCCGCCGAATGTCGCCGCGACCGTCCCCGCGTGATCGCCGAGCGAGGGCTCGTCCTGACCGAGGAAATCGAGGAAGGTCGGGAAGATCCGCGGATAGTTCACCGCCAGCTGGATCGAGCAGGTCCCGCCGTAGGAGAATCCGCCGATCGCCCACTGTGCCGGATCGTGCGACACCTGCAGGGACGTCTCGATCCAGGCGGGCACGTCGCGGGCCACGTAGGTGGCGGCGTTGCCGAGCGCCGAATCGAGGCACAGCGGATTCGCGTCCTGCGAGCCCAGCGCGTCGATCACCACGACGACCGGTGCGAGTCCGTCGTGCCGTGCGGCATACGCGTCCACGGTGGATCCCAGTCGTCCGCTGCTGAACCAGTCCTGGGGCCGCCCCGGCTGTCCCGCGATCATCACCAGGACGGGGAGCACCGCCCGGGGCGACGTCAGGTACGCCGGCGGCAGGTACAGCACGGCCGGCCGGGCCGCGAATCCGGATTCGGTGCCCGGGATCTCCACTTCCGTCACCACACCGGAGCCGGGTGTGCGCACCGGACGTGTCCACGCCGAGTCCAGCGGGGTCCCCGACTGCACCGCGTCCTCGAACCCGGGGACGTCACCGAACGACACCGGCTGCACGCTCGTCGGTGGACGGTGCCCCACCAGCGAGCCGACGGTCGGGAAGACGCCGACCTCCGCGTTGACCTGGCCCACCGCCGCGGCCGCGGCTGCGGCAGCCGCGACAGCGATCACCCCGGCCCGCCGGACTCCGGGTTTCCGGAGCAGGAGCGCCGCGGCGAAGACGAGGATTCCGACGGCGAGCCAGATCCAGATGTACCCGGTGAGGGGTATCTGGTTGGGCAGCGGACGGTACGCCGCCCACACGGCGCCTCCGATCACGGCGGTCACGGGCACCGCGACCGCCGCTGCGCCGACGACCGGACGTCTGGCGGAACGAGTCACTGCGAGCAACACGACGAGGCCCACCATCACGGCCGCCGTCGACGCGGCCCGGGCGCGACCGTGCTCGAGCGACAGGTGGGCGATACGCGACAACAACTCGTGGGCCTGCACAGCGCACAGTATTCACACCGCGTCACCCACCGAAAGAATCAGGCTCGCAACATTTCTCGCAAATCAGACCTATCGGGCACGACGGCGGACGAGAGAGCCGGCGACCACGGCGAGCACGACCACGCCGCCGGCGACGCCGATCCCCCACGCCGTTCCCGGCGACTGCGTCGACGCCTCGTCCGAAACGGCCTGGGCACGGGCCTGATCCTGCACCCTCGACACCGCCCCGAGCAGCACCCGAATCGGTGGAACGGGTCCCTCCCGGGCCTCGGAGGCGATCAACAGGTCGCCGTTCTCTGTGAACGCGACCGACTCCCCCTGCGGCTGCTCCGGCACGTGGGCGCGCACGGCGGGTCCGGCCGCGAACGCCGCCGCCAGGTCGCCGTCCGGGGCGGAGAACAGGAACACATCGGAGTAGCTGCGCACGGCGGCGACGGTCCCGTCGGCGGACACGGCCCCGCCGGTGAACATCGTCGAATGCACGGCCGGGGCCGTGGTGCCGCTGCCGGTGGTCGCGTCGTCGACGCCGTTCGTCGCCGAGACGTCCAGCGTTCCGACCTTCTCCAGCGGGGTCGGGCCGGGGCTCGCGAGATCGCCCACGGCGACACCCCCGACGGGCCGGTACACGTTGCCCGCCCCGAACACTTCCTTCGTGACGATCAGCGGGGTGCCGTCGCGCTGGACGAGGACGGTCTCGGCATCGTGGGGGCCGTCCGGATACGTCAGCCGATGCAGTTCTCCCGCGCCCGTATCACGGTCCATCGCGATCAACGCCACCGTCTCGCGCCGGCGTCCGTTGTCGCCGGTGTCGGCCAGCCACAGCCGGCCGTCGGAGCCGGAGGCCATGTCCTCGACGTCGTACGGATCGACCGGCAGCGGAAGCCAGCGCTGTACGGCGCAGTTCCCGTCCATCACCGCGACCGCGCGGTCGGACCCGCTGTCGCCGACCGCGTAGAGCAGCCCGCCGGCCGACACGAGCCCCGACAGCTCCTCGAGCGAGGCCTCGTCCGGGGTGCCGACCGCGGAATCGTCGGGAGTGCACAGCGGACCGAACTCCGACGCGTCGACGGCGGTCTGGTCGCGGAAGAACGGCTCGGCGAATCCGGTTCCCGCCGCGGCGAGCGGTGCGCACGTCGCGAGCACGGCGACCGCCACGCGGGCGGACCACCGTGAGCGGTCAGGCACTGCCGCTGTACTCGACCAGTGCCGACGCCAGCGCTTCGGGCACCCGCGCGTGGACGCGTGTGCCGTCCTCCTCGTGGGAGGAGTCGAGGATCTGACCGTCCGAGTGGATCCGGGCCATCAGATCGCCCCGGTTGTACGGGAGGAGAACGCTGACCTCGATCTCCGGGCGGACCAGGACGTCGCTCAGATGTGCACGCAACTCGGCGATGCCCTCCCCGGTCCGGGCGGAGACGAACGACGCACCGGGCAGCAGGCCACGCAGCTGGGTCAAGGTGACCGGGTCGGCGGCGTCGATCTTGTTCACCACGATGAGCTCGGGCGGTGCCGCGGCGTCGTTCTCCCGGATCACCTCGGTGATCACCTCGTGGACGGCCTTGATCTGATCCGTGGGCAGCGGATCGGAACCGTCGACGACGTGCAGCAGCAGATCCGCGTCCGTCACTTCCTCGAGCGTCGAGCGGAACGCCTCGATCAGCTGCGTCGGCAGATGCCGCACGAACCCGACGGTGTCGGTGAGGACGTATTCGCGGCCGTCGTCCAGCGCCGCCCGGCGGGTGGTGGGATCGAGGGTGGCGAACAGCGCGTTCTGCACCAGCACCCCGGACCCGGTCAACGCGTTGAGCAGGCTCGACTTGCCGGCGTTCGTGTAGCCGACGATCGCGATGGACGGGGTCTCGCTGCGCAGTCGCCTGGTGCGTTTGGTGTCGCGGGCGGCCTTCATGCCCTTGATCTCGCGACGCAGCTTGGCCATCCGCTCACGGATACGACGGCGGTCCGTCTCGATCTTGGTCTCACCGGGACCACGCAGACCCACGCCGCCGTTGCTTCCGGCGCGACCACCCGCCTGCCGGGACATCGATTCACCCCAGCCACGCAGTCGGGGCAGCATGTATTCCATCTGGGCCAGCGCCACCTGCGCCTTGCCCTCCCTGGACGTGGCGTGCTGGGCGAAGATGTCGAGGATGAGGGCGGTCCGGTCGATGACCTTGACCTTGACGACCTTCTCCAGCGCGGTGAGCTGCGCGGGGGTGAGTTCACCGTCGCAGATGACGGTGTCGGCGCCGGTCGAGAGGACGACCTCGCGGAGTTCCTCGGCCTTGCCGGAACCGATGTAGGTGGCCGCGTCGGGTTTGTCCCGCCGCTGGACGAGGCCCTCGAGGACTTCCGATCCGGCGGTCTCGGCCAGTGCGGCGAGCTCGGCCATGCTGGATTCGGCCTGCGCCGCGGTTCCCTGGGTCCAGACACCGACGAGCACCACGCGTTCGAGGCGCAACTGCCGGTATTCGACTTCGGTGACGTCTGTGAGCTCGGTGGAGAGCCCGGCAACCCGGCGCAGCGCGCTGCGGTCCTCGAGTTGCATCTCGCCGACCGAAGGGCGCCCGTCGTCGTAGGCGAACTCAGTGGAGTCGGAGATCGGCGATTCTTCTGTGCGATGTGTTTTCGTCATACACCCTCATGATCCCACGGAATGTCGAGGGCGTGCACGTGCATTTCGCGCAGGGCGATCAGGCAAGGCCGTTCCACCAGTTGTCGTCGAGGTTCCCGGACGCCACCAGGACGGACGGTCCGCGCAACGTCGCCCGGCCGCCGGACAGCGCGACCGTGACCTGACCTCCGGGAATGCGGACATTCACCTCACCGGAATCGGCGCCGTCGAAGCGCAGCGCGGCGGTGGCCGCGGCCACCGTGCCGGTGCCGCACGACCGGGTCTCGCCGACCCCGCGCTCGTGCACCCGCATGTCCACGGCGCCGGAATCGATGCGGGTGAGGATCTCCACGTTGACGCCGTGCGGGAAGAAACCGGGATCGAAGCCGGGTGCGGCCGTCAGGTCGAGGGCCGACAGGGAGGCCGCCGTGAGATGCGCGTCGACACACGCCAGGTGCGGATTGCCGACGTCGATGCCGATGCCGTTGAACACTTTGCCGTCGATGGTCGCGGCGCTCGTTCCCAGATCCCGCACCACCCCCATGTCGACGGTGACCTCGCCGACGGAGCCGTCGGCCGAGTGCACGATCACCGGTTTGCCGCCGGCCCGGCTGCCGACCACGAACTCGTCGCGCGTCTCGAGGCCGGTCGACCGGAGGTAGTGGGCGAAGACGCGGACACCGTTGCCGCACATTTCCGCGATCGACCCGTCGGCGTTGCGGTAGTCCATGAACCAGTCGTCCTCGGACGTGCCGTCCGGGAGTTCGGCGAGCACGCCGGCAGCGGCCAGCGCACCGGCCTTGGCGACGCGCAGGATTCCGTCGGCGCCGAGTCCACGCCTGCGATCGCACAGCGCTGCCACACGCGGGGCGGACAGATCGATGCGGACGTCGGGATCCGGGAGGACCACGAAGTCGTTCTCGGTGCCGTGTCCCTTGCTGAAATCCATGCGCACCACTCTAACCAACCGCCGAGGGGGTGCAGTTCATCTGCGCTACCGCGGTGCGGTTCATCTGCGCTACCGCGGTGCGGTTCATCTGCGCTGCCGCGGTGCGGTTCATCTGCGCTGCCGGGCGATTTCGTAGAGGGCGACGGCGCCGGCGGAGGGGGCACCGAGGGAACTGGCTGCGCCCCYGATCGGGATGTTGACGACCGTGTCGCAGGCGCCTCGCCACGCGGCGCTCATCCCGCGGGTCTCGTTGCCGATCACGAGCACGGTGCCGCCACCGAAGTCGTGGGCGTCGATGGTGACGGAACCGGTCTCGTCCGTCCCGACGATGTGCAGTTCGGTTCCGGACGCTCGCCGGGCGTCGCGGAACGCGAGGATCTCGTCGACGGAGGACACGGTGACGACGGGCATCGCGAAGAGCGATCCGGTGGAGGCGCGGACGCTCCGGGGGTCGAACGGGTCGGCGCCGTGGCCGGCCACGACGACCGCGTCGGCGCCGAACGCGTTGGCGGAGCGGACGAGGGTGCCCAGATTTCCGGGTGAGGTGGGCCGGTCGAACACGACGATCAGGGGGACGGACTGCAGCCGCAGGTCCTTCAGTCGCGGGGCGCGGGTCTTCGCGACCGCGATCAGTTCCGGCGCGGTGTCGGTCTTCTCGCCGAGTTCGGCCATCAGTTCGGCGCTGACACCGATCTGTTCGACGGATCGGGTCGCGAGTAGCTCTCGCGCCCAGTCGGACAGCGGTGGGCCGTCGATGCGGTGCAGCAGCGATTCGATCGGCCAGTCGTGTTCCAGGGCGAGGTTGAGGGGGCGCACACCCTGGATCAGGAAGCGTCCCGCCTTCGTCCGTTTGGCACGGTTGGTGAGGTACGACTGCCATTGCTGGAAGCGGGCGTTGCGGGTGGTCACCAGCACGGACGAGGCCGGACGGTGCCGTGCGGACGGTGTTCGGCTCATCGTTCTCCCAGTGTTCGCGTCTCGTCGAGGGTGTGGATCGTGGTGTCCGCGAGGTCGGGGGTGTTTCCGTCGACCCAGTGGATGCGGGGGTCGCGGCGGAACCAGGACCGTTGCCTGCGCACGTAGCGCCGGGTGCCGATGAACGTGCGTTCCTCCGCCTCGGCCAGGTCGTATTCGCCGTCGAGCCAGGCGAGGACCTGTGCGTAGCCGATGGCCCGGGGCGCGGTGACGCCCTCCCGCAGTCCCACGTCGATCAGCCCGCGCACCTCGTCGACGAGTCCCTGTTCGAACATCAGCCGGGTGCGGAGCCGGATCCGGTCGTCGAGTGCGGCGGTGTCGCGGTCGACGCCGACGATGTGTGTGCCCCAGCGCGGTTCGCCGATGCGCGGGGCGGACGCCGCGAACGGCCTGCCCGTGATCTCGACGACTTCGAGGGCCCGGACCAGGCGCCTGCCGTCGGTGGGGAGGATCGACGCGGCGGCGTCGGGATCCACCCGGCTCAGCTCGGCGTGGACGGCCGCGACGCCCTTCTCGGCGAGGACGGCTTCCCACCGCGCCCGTACCGACGCGTCGGTGGCGGGGAAGCTCCACTCGTCGAGCAGCGACTGCACATACATCATCGATCCGCCGACGATGACCGGCACGGCGCCGCGGGCGGCGATCGCCTCCACGTCGCGGACCGCGGCCTGCTGATAGTTCGCGACGGTGGCCGTCTGCGTCACGTCGAGCACGTCGAGTTGGTGATGCGGAATTCCGCGGCGTTCGGCCGGGGCGAGTTTGGCGGTGCCGATGTCCATGCCCCGGTACAGCTGCATGGCGTCGATGTTGACGATTTCGCCGCCGAGGCGTTCCGCCAGGTCCAGCGCGAGATCCGACTTTCCGGTGGCGGTCGGTCCGACGACGGCGATCGGCACGGGTGAGGTCACGGACGCCACTCCCCCACGTGGTAGCCCACTCCGTAGGGCGCCGCGCTGTACAGCGTCCGGCAGGAGGCGGGCGCAGCGTCGAACACGCCGGCGAGGACCTGCCACGGGACGCGCCCGCCGATGCCGAGGGCGGCGCATTCGGCGGGGTCGAGGGCGAGCAGCGCCTCCCGGTCGCCGGTGTCGAGGGCCGCGTCGACACGGGCCTGCACGCCTTCCGCGCGGGGGTCGAACGCGCCCGGTGCCTTCGCGGTGAGGGTGTTCGCCCCGTCCGCGACGATCACCAGCCCGCGCGGCTCGGGGTCCCGGTCCAGAAACGCGCGCAATTCTGCGCCGTACGCGGCGCACTGCTGCGGCGACAGGTCGGCGGCGAGGATCCGCGCGTCGACGACGGCGTCCGGCGCGCACGCTCCCCGGATCCACCCGGCCGTCAGCGCCGCGAGCGGCAGGTCCGGGTCGGGTTCGCCGGCGGGACCGGGCCGCRGTGTGACCCGCACGTCGACGCCGTAGCCGCGGTAGGTGCCCTGAGCGTCGGCCGGCACCTCCACCGCGGTGGGCGCCGCGCCGATCGCCACCCATTCGGTGGCGATCGCGGACAATGCCTTCGCGGCCGCCTGGACCGCGTCCCGCAGCGGCGCCGTCTCCGCAGCKGCCGCCCCGGTCAGTTCGGGTACCAGCAGCGGTGGGGACGGCACGAGGATGGCGGCGGTGAACACACAGTCACGCTAGTCGACCGCGGGCACGGACCCGACATCCGATTCGGGCACTGCCGTCAATCGGTACCAACACGGACCGTCCGACCTGATTCAATAGTCCACAGGGCCCGTACCGGGTTGAATGGAGCCAGCACCCGTCCCGGGTCGTATGGAGCCAGTATTGCGTTCAGGCAGCCGTGACGCGCGGCAGAGATGAGGAACCGATGACCGACAGCAGCGACGCGAAGCCCGCCGTGGAGCCTGCCGCTCAGCAGCACGACACACCGAAGCCCAGCGTCCCGAAGCCGGGCGCGGCCGCGAAACCGGGTGCACCCAAGCCCCACCCCACACCGACGCATGCCCTCTCCGCCCCCGCCGTCGCCGCCCCCGCCCACAGTGATCCGAGCGAGTTCGGCCGCGTCGACGACGACGGCACCGCCTGGGTGAAGACCGCGGACGGTGAACGGCAGATCGGGTCGTGGCAGGCCGGAGACGCGGCGGAAGGCCTGGCGCATTTCGGTCGGCGCTTCGACGATCTCGCCACCGAAGTGGCCCTCCTCGAGGCCCGGCTCAATTCCGGTGCGGGCGACGCGAAGAAGACGAAGGCCGCCGCGACCGCACTCGCCGAATCGCTCCCGACCGCCGCGGTGATCGGTGACGTCGACTCGCTCTCCGCGCGACTCGACGTGATCATCGCCGGATCCGACGAGGCGGCCGCCCACGCCAAGCACGAGAAGGAACTGTCGCGGCAGGCGCACACCGAACGCAAGGAAGAACTGGCCGCCGAGGCGGAACAGATCGGTGCCGAGTCCACGCAGTGGAAGGCCGCCGGCGACCGGTTGCGCGAGATCCTGGACGAGTGGAAGACGATCCGCGGGATCGACCGGAAGGTCGACGACGCCCTGTGGAAGCGGTATTCCAAGGCTCGGGAGGCGTTCAACCGGCGCCGCGGCGCGCATTTCGCCGAACTCGACCGTGAGCGCGCCGCCGCCAAGACCAAGAAGGAAGAACTCGTCGAGCAGGCGGAGGCACTGTCCGACTCCACCGACTGGGGTCCCACAGCCGGAGCCTTCCGCGATCTGCTCGCCGAGTGGAAGGCCGCCGGACGCGCGCCGCGGGAAGCCGACGACAACCTGTGGAGGCGGTTCAAGGGCGCTCAGGACGTGTTCTTCGCCGCCCGCAACGCCGCGTCCTCCGAACGCGACGCCGAGTTCGAGGAGAACGCGGTCGCCAAGGAGGAGTTGCTGAAGAACGCCGGCCACATCGATCCGTCCAAGGACATCGACGGGGCGAGGGCCGCCCTCCGCGACCTGCAGGAGAAGTGGGACGCCATCGGGAAGGTGCCCCGCGAGCGGATGCACGACCTCGAGGGCAAGCTGCGGGCCATCGAGAAGCGGGTCCGCGACGCCGCCGACGAGGAATGGCGCCGCACCGACCCGGAGGCGCTCGCCCGGGCCRCGCAGTTCCGGGAGCGGGTCACGCAGTTCGAGGAGCAGGCCGCCAAGGCCTCTGCGGCGGGCAAGACGAAGGACGCCGAGAGCGCACTCGCCCAGGCCAAGCAGTGGCGCGAATGGGCCGAGGCGGCAGAGGGCGCCGTCAGCGGCCAGTAGGCACGATCAGCCGACGTTCCAGTCGCCGCGTCGCTCCGCTTCGGCGGCAGCGGCGCGGCGTTCCTCTTCCGCGGCCAGCTGCAGCGCGGTCCGGCTCCAGACCACCTTCAGCCAGTGGAACGTGAGCACGATGACGGTGAGCCAGCCGATGATCAGGCCGATGCCCGGTCCGGCCGCCTCGACGCCCGGCGCCGGGGTCTGCCGCGACCAGATGGCGAGCATGCCGAACACGATGGACACGGCGGTTCCGGCGAGGGCCACCCACGCGAGCGCCCAGCGACGGGTGACGAGCGCCAGCATCGACACGACGACCCCGAACACCACCTCGAACCACACGAACAGCCGCGACGGCAGCGCGATCGTCTCCGCGCGGGCGTCGTCCCCGTACACCAGCACCTCCCAGCCGTTGGCGATGCCGGAATGCGGCAACGTCAGCGAGCCGAGGAGCACGACCACCGCGACCGCGACGACGAGCGCACGCGCCCCGGGGTCGATCTCACCGGCCACCTTCTTCTCGGCGGCGTCGAAATCCTTCAGGTAGCTCTCGATCGGCTCGTTCGCGTCACTCGGGTCGTCGT
Source organism: Rhodococcus sp. P4_B6 (assembly GCF_056402215.1). Taxonomy (NCBI): domain Bacteria; kingdom Bacillati; phylum Actinomycetota; class Actinomycetes; order Mycobacteriales; family Nocardiaceae; genus Rhodococcus; species Rhodococcus sp. P4_B6. The sequence continues at coordinate 62,884 of NZ_JBFUHV010000014.1, forward strand.
GGCGCTGGTCGTCGAACTGCGGGGTCATGCGTTGCATCCCATCTGAGCGGGTAGTGGTGCGGGCACACCGATCTGCGGCAGTCCGAGTCCCACGCCGATCGGCGGGGTCTTCGGGGTGACGCCCTTCTCGAAGGAGTCGCCTGCGCGGGTGCGGCGGTGGGTCAGGACCGGGGTGTCCGCGACGAGGTGGTGCGGAGCGGCGGCGCTGATCACGATGGTGACGACGTCGCCGGGCCGGACGTTTCCGTCGAGGTTTCCCTCCGGCCGGAAGTGGACGAGCCGCCCGTCGCGGGCGCGCCCGCTCATCCGTGCGGTCTCCGCGTTCTTGCGKCCCTCCCCGGCGGCGACGAGCAGTTCCACCTCGGCGCCGACGAGCTTCTGGTTCTCCTCGAGCGTGATCTGTTCCTGCAACGCGATGAGACGTTCGTACCGTTCCTGCACGACGGCCTTGGGCAGCTGGTCGTCCATGTCCGCTGCCGGGGTGCCGGGACGCTTGGAGTACTGGAAGGTGAACGCGCTGGTGAAGCGCGCCTGCCGGACGACGTCGAGCGTGTCCTGGAAGTCTTCCTCGGTCTCACCGGGGAAGCCCACGATGATGTCGGTGGTGATCGCCGCGTGCGGCATCGCGGTGCGGACCTTCTCGATGATCCCCAGGAACCGCGACTTCCGGTAGGAGCGGCGCATCGCCTTCAGGACGCGGTCCGAACCGGACTGCAGCGGCATGTGCAGCTGCGGGCACACGTTGGGGGTCTCGGCCATCGCCTCGATGACGTCGTCGGTGAACTCGGCCGGGTGCGGGGACGTGAAGCGGACGCGCTCGAGCCCGTCGATCTCGCCGCACGCGCGCAGCAGCGCGGCGAACGCGCCGCGGTCGCGGGGCTGGTCGGGGTCGGCGAAGGAGACGCCGTATGCGTTGACGTTCTGCCCGAGCAGCGTGACCTCGACGACGCCCTCGTTCACCAGGGCCTGCACCTCGGCCAGGATGTCGCCGGGCCGCCGGTCGACCTCCTTGCCGCGCAGCGCGGGGACGATGCAGAACGTGCACGTGTTGTTGCATCCCACCGAGATGGACACCCAGCCGGCGTACGCCGACTCCCGCTTGGCGGGCAGCGTCGACGGAAACGCCTCGAGCGCGTCGAGGATCTCGACCTCGGCCCGCTGATTGTGGCGCGCCCGGTCCAGCAGCGCCGGGAGCGAACCGATGTTGTGGGTGCCGAACACGACGTCCACCCACGGCGCCTTCTTCACGACGACGTCGCGGTCCTTCTGCGCCAGGCACCCGCCGACCGCGATCTGCATGTCGGGGTTCTGTTCCTTCGCCGGCGCCAGATGGCTCAGGTTGCCGTACAACTTGTTGTCGGCGTTCTCCCGCACCGCGCAGGTGTTGAAGACGACGAGGTCGGGCGACTGCCCGGTGGCCGCCTTCGTGTAGCCGGCGTCCTCGAGGAGCCCCGACAGCCGCTCGGAGTCGTGCACGTTCATCTGGCAGCCGTACGTGCGCACCTCATAGCTGCGGTGAGGGGTCTGGTCGATCGTGTCCACGTATGCCAGGGTACGGCCCGCGCCAAATCGCCTCGTCGCGGCCGGTGTGCGTCAGGACACACGACCGACGCCGGACAGTAAAGTTTCCGTGACATCCCGAGGATTCTCGGAGCAAATGACCGGTGCTCCCGCTCCCAGCACATAGGGTCTCGACTATGACGCAAGCCGACGACGCGACGCCGACGCCCTCCACGGGCGCGGCCCCGTCCATGATCTCGATGAAATCGGTGAACAAACACTTCGGCGCCCTCCACGTCCTCCAGGAGATCGACCTCGAAGTTCCTCGGGGGCAGGTCGTGATCGTCCTGGGACCGTCCGGGTCCGGGAAGTCGACGCTGTGCCGGACCATCAACCGCCTCGAGCCCATCGACTCCGGTGAGATCGCCGTGGACGGGAAGGTGCTGCCGGCCGAGGGCAAGGCCCTGGCCGCGCTGCGCGCCGACGTGGGGATGGTGTTCCAGTCGTTCAACCTGTTCGCCCACAAGACGATCCTCGAGAACGTGATGCTGGCACCGGTCAAGGTGCGGAAGAAGAGCAGCGCCGACGCGAAGAAGAAGGCCTACGAGCTTCTCGAGCGGGTCGGCATCGCCAACCAGGCGGACAAGTACCCGGCGCAGTTGTCGGGCGGTCAGCAGCAGCGTGTCGCGATCGCCCGCGCACTCGCCATGAACCCCAAGGTCATGCTGTTCGACGAGCCGACGTCCGCGCTCGACCCGGAAATGGTCAACGAAGTCCTCGACGTCATGACCTCGCTCGCCAAGGAAGGCATGACCATGCTCGTGGTGACCCACGAGATGGGCTTCGCCCGCAAGGCCGGCGACCGTGTTCTCTTCATGGCCGACGGCCAGATCGTCGAGGACTCTGAGCCCGCCACGTTCTTCACCGCTCCCAAATCCGAGCGCGCGAAGGACTTTCTCGGCAAGATTCTCAGCCACTGATCGGAGAGGGCGCCGCCGCGGTGCCCTCTCGGTCGACCGTGCTCCACAGGCAACACCCGTCATTTCAATTGGAGGAACTCGATGAGGATCAACCGCTCGATTCGTGTGGGAATCGGCGTCATGGCGCTCGCCGTCGTCGCATCGGCCTGTGGCGGAGGTGAAGAGAAGAGCGCCTCCCAGAGCGCGTCGGAGGGCAAGCTCACGGTCGGAATCAAGTACGACCAGCCCGGCCTCGGACTGCGCAACCCCGATGGTTCCTTCAGCGGTTTCGACGTCGAGGTGGCCGAGTACATCGCGGGCAAGCTGGGTGTCGCGCCCGAGAACATCGTGTTCAAGGAGTCCCCGTCGGCTCAGCGCGAGACGCTGATCCAGAACGGTGAGGTCGACTACATCGTCGCCACCTACTCGATCACCGAYGCCCGCAAGGAGAAGGTCGACTTCGCCGGGCCGTACTTCATCGCCGGACAGTCGCTCCTGGTGAAGTCCGACAACACCGACATCACCGGCCCCGAGTCGCTCAACGGCGGCAAGAAGCTGTGCTCCGTCACCGGGTCCACCCCGGCGCAGAAGGTGAAGGACCAGTACGCGAAGGACGTGCAACTGCAGGAGTTCGACACGTACTCCGCCTGCGTCGAGGCGCTGCGGAACGGCGCAGTCGACGCCGTCACCACCGACGACATCATCCTCGCCGGCTACGCGGCGCAGTATCCGGGCGAGCTGAAGGTGGTCGGCGCGCCGTTCACCGAGGAGCGCTACGGCGTCGGCCTGGCCAAGGGTGACGACGAGACCCGGGCCAAGATCAACGACGCCATCGAGGCGATGATCGCGGACGGTTCGTGGGCGCGTGCGTTCAACGAGACCGTCGGCGCGTCGGGCTACCCGATCCCCGCACCGCCGACCGTCGATCGGTACTGAGCAACTCACTCATCCGGGTCGGACGACTCCCCTTTCGTGGAGTCRTCCGGCCCGGTTCGACACCAACCACCGGTGACCTGGGGAGACGGTAAGTGGACCTACTGAGCAAATACAGCGATCAGCTGATCGACGCGTTCTGGACGACGGTGCAGCTGACCGCGTTCTCGGCTGTCGGTGCTCTGATACTCGGCACCATCCTCGCGGCGATGCGGGTGTCACCGATCCCGGTCGCGCGCGGCGTCGGCGCGGCATACGTGACGATCTTCCGCAACACTCCCCTGACCCTCATCATCATCTTCTGCTCGTTCGGGCTCTTCCAGACGATGGGCGTCAAGCTCGCCCCCGAGCAGTCGCCGACGTTCTTCGAGCAGAACAACTTCCGGCTCGCCGTGCTCGGCCTCAGCATCTACACGGCGGCCTTCGTCTGCGAGTCGCTGCGGTCCGGTATCAACACCGTGCACGTCGGCCAGGCGGAGGCGGGCCGGTCACTCGGTCTCACGTTCTCCCAGAATCTGCGGCTCATCGTGCTGCCGCAGGCATTCCGCGCGGTCACCGCACCCCTCGGCAGCGTGCTGATCGCCCTGACGAAGAACACGACGATCGCCTCGGTGATCGGTGTGGCGGAGGCATCGCTCCTGATGAAGGAAATGATCGAGAACGAGGCCGCCATCTTCGTCGTCGGTGGCATCTTCGCGCTCGGATTCGTGATCCTGACCCTGCCGATGGGGCTTCTCTTCGGATACCTGAGCAAGCGATTCGAGGTTGCACGATGAGCAATTCCGCCACCGTCCTCTACGACGCGCCGGGCCCGAAGGCGAAGAACCTCTACCGCCTGATCTCCGTCGCCGTCGCCCTCGCACTGCTGGGAATCGGCTACCTCGTCTACGCCGCGCTCGACGACAAGGGCCAGCTGACAGCGGCGAAATGGGAACCGTTCACCGAATCGACCTCGTGGACCACATATCTCATTCCCGGTATCCGCGGCACCCTCGTCGCGGCGGCCGTGTCGATCGTGTTCGCGTTGATCCTCGGCGCGATCCTCGGCATCGGACGCTTGTCGGACCACCGACCGGTGCGATGGGTGGCGGGCGGGATCGTCGAACTGTTCCGCGCCATCCCGGTGCTGATCCTGATGATCTTCTCGTACCAGCTGTTCGCCGAGTACGAGGTGTTCAAGTCGAAATATCTTGCGCTTGCCGCGGTCATCGTGGGCCTCACGCTGTACAACGGCTCGGTGATCGCCGAAATCGTCAGGGCCGGCATCAATTCGCTCCCCCGGGGACAGAGCGAGGCCGCCAAGGCGCTGGGCATGCGCAAGGGCCAGGTCATGCGGACCATCCTGCTTCCGCAGGCCGTCACGGCGATGCTCCCCGCGATCATCTCGCAGATGGTGGTCGCCCTGAAGGACTCCGCGCTCGGTTACCTCATCGGCTACGTCGAAGTGGTGCGGTCCGGCCAGCAACTCGGCGCGTTCTACGGCAACTACCTGCCCGCGCTGATCGTGGTGGCGATCATCATGATCATCCTCAACTACACGCTCACCGTGGTGGCGACCAGGGTGGAGAAGCGGCTGCGGGCCGCCCGGAAGGGCGGAGGTCCCCAGGGTGCTGCTCCCGAGCTTCCGGCGGTGTCGGTTCCGGGTATGGACATCACCGACAAGCGGTTGTGACCCGGCACTGCTTCTGACACGAACGACACTGCGGTCGGATGGGAACTCGGTTCCCGTCCGACCGCAGTGTCGTTCATCGTGGTCAGGTCATGATCATGGTCAGGCTGAGTCCGATTCAGGTCTCGTCGAACAGGCCTTCGGTTTCCGCGCCGGCACGATCGAGTTGCTCCTTGACGACCTCGAACGCCATGCCCTGGGGGAACCCGCGACGCGCCAGCATGGACACCAGCCGGCGGACCGCCCGGTCACGGTCGTCCGTTGACATGGTGCGCAGTTTCTTCGCGACCAGTTCGGTGGCTCGCGCTCGTTCGTCTTCGCTGTCGATCTGAGCGAGCGCCTCGGTGGCGTCTTCCTGACCGATGCCCTTGCGGCGCAGTTCCAGTGCGAGCGCACGTTTTCCCTTACCGGCGTACGTGTGCCGCGAATGCACCCACTGCTGGGCGAAGTCGGCGTCGTTGACGAGCCCGACCTCGGTGAGTCGATCCAGTACGCGCTCGGCGATGTCGGCCGAGTACCCCTTCTTCGCCAGACGGTCGGACAACTCCGCTCGACTCCGGGCACGGTCCGTCAGGAGACGCAGGCACAAATCCTTGGCCTGCGTCTCCGTTCCACCCTCGCCCGTCGGACGCACGGCGGCGCCTTAGAATTCGACCGGGGCGGCGTCGTCCGTAGCGGCAGTGACGTCGGCGCCGATTCCGAGCTTTTCCTTGATCTTCTTCTCGATCTCGTCCCGGATGTCGGTGTTCTCCAACAGGAACTTGCGGGCGTTCTCCTTGCCCTGTCCCAGCTGGTCGCCTTCGTAGGTGTACCAGGAGCCCGACTTGCGAATGAACCCGTGTTCGACACCCATGTCGATCAGCGAGCCTTCCTTGCTGATTCCCAGGCCGTAGAGGATGTCGAACTCGGCCTGCTTGAACGGCGGCGCGACCTTGTTCTTGACCACCTTGACGCGGGTACGGTTACCCACCGCGTCGGTGCCGTCCTTCAGGGTCTCGATCCGCCGCACGTCGAGGCGCACCGACGAGTAGAACTTCAATGCCTTACCACCGGTGGTGGTTTCGGGGGAACCGAACATGACGCCGATCTTCTCGCGCAGCTGGTTGATGAAGATCGCGGTGGTGCCGGAGTTGCTGAGCGCACCGGTCATCTTACGGAGCGCCTGGCTCATCAGACGGGCCTGCAGACCCACGTGACTGTCGCCCATCTCGCCCTCGATCTCGGCGCGCGGGACCAGAGCGGCCACGGAGTCGACCACGAGGATGTCGAGGGCGCCGGAGCGGATCAGCATGTCTGCGATCTCCAGCGCCTGCTCGCCGGTATCGGGCTGCGACACCAGCAGCGCGTCGGTGTCGACGCCGAGTTTCTGGGCGTAGTCGGGGTCGAGCGCGTGTTCGGCGTCGATGAACGCGGCGATGCCGCCGGCCGCCTGGGCGTTGGCGACCGCGTGCAGAGCGACGGTGGTCTTACCCGAGGACTCCGGGCCGTAGATCTCGACGACACGGCCGCGGGGCAGCCCGCCGATGCCGAGGGCGACGTCCAGCGCGATGGAGCCGGTCGGGATGACGGCGATCGGCTGACGGACACCTTCGCCCAGGCGCATCACCGAGCCCTTGCCGAAGTTCTTGTCGATCTGCGCCAGCGCGAGGTCGAGCGCCTTGTCTCGATCGTGTGCCTGTGGTGCCATCGTCGTCCCCATTCTCGAGTCTCATCAGTGATCTGCGGTCAGGTTAGATCCAGGTACCGACAAGAACCGTGACCACCGAACATCTCCAGCATAGGGGAACGTGTGTTCGATTGGTGCGACCGGCCCGTTCGACACGCCGGATTTCTACCGGCGCTGCGGTGGAACGTCGAACTCGGCGCAGAGTTCACGCCACACCTCGCGGGGTTCCCGGCCGTCCTCGATGGCCTCGGCGGCGGTCTTGCCCCCGAGACTGAGCAGCACGTGGTCGACGAGTAGTGCGTCGCCGCGCATCTGCCCGAACTCTTCGCGGACGAGTTCGTGAAATTCAGTCAGTCGCACGCTTCCACGCTAGCCGAACCCCGGGCGAGGCTCTCACCGCAGCGCGTCGCGGCACACCTCCACCGGATCCGCCACGTCCGCGACGCTCCACGCGGCCCGCTGCGCGGCCTCCGCGTGCGCGCCGTGCGAGAGCACCTGTTCGACCGCCGAACGGAGCGCCTCGGCGCTCGGGGGACGCACCACGACGGCACTCCCCTGCCGCGCGGCGCGATTCGCGAGTTCCCACTGATCGCCGCCCCCGGGGACCACCACCGCCGGGACCCCTGCGAGCAGGGCCTTCGCCAGCATCCCGTGACCACCGCCGCAGACGACGGCGGCGGCCTCGCGGAGCATCGCGTCCTGACGGCCGAGACCCGCACGTACCCAGGGCGGAACCGCGGCCGGCGATCCGTCCAGTATCGACGCGATCACGCGGACGCCGGCCCCGTCGAGACCGGCGAGCGTCGTCTCGAGCATGCCCTCGGCACCGGTGAACGCGGTCGACGGAGCCACCATGACCAGCGGATCGGTACCGTCCGGCGGCTCGAGCACCTCGTTCGTCGGTTCCCACAGCAGTGGCCCGACCACGTGCGCCTCCGCGGGCCAGTCCGGTCTCGGCACCTCGAGCGCGGGGAGCGTCGCGATCAGCCGGCGCACCGGTCCCGGATCCTTCGCCGGCAACCCGACGCCGACGCGGGCTTCGGAACGCTGCCGCTCGCCCTGCCGGATCGACCGCGCCGTCGCCGCCCGCATGAGCGTGTCGCGGGCCCGGCCCCGGATTCCCGCCCCCGGAGCCAACCCGCTTCCGATGGGCGGCAATCCCCGGGACGCCGCGTACAGCGGGTGCGGGGACAACTCGACCCAGGGGATCCCCAGCCGCTCCGCCGCCATGCCGCCACCTGCGGTGAGGATGTCCGAGACCACGAGGTCGGGTCCCATCGCGCGCAGGTCGGGGAGCAACTCGGTGGAGATGTGCGCGGCGCGGGCGTGGATGCGCGCGCCCGCATCGAGGTCGTCGTCCGTCGGGCGGGGCGCGAGACCTTTCAGCAACTCGGCGGGCACACCGGCCGCCCGCGCGGGCTCGACCCACCGGGTGCCGGTGAACAGGACCGGTTCGTCCCCGGCCTCGATGAGGGCGAGGCACAACGCCAGAGCGGGAAAGGCATGTCCGGGATCAGGCCCGGCGACCACGGCGACTCGCACGAAGCACAGGGTGTCACACCGTCGCCGTCACCGTTTCTCGAACACGGCTTCCGCGGCGGCGAGAGACCGTGCACGGTCGGCGGGGACGAGGCCGATCCGGGTGCGCCGGTCGAGGAGGTCGTCGACGTCGAGTGCTCCCTCGTGGGTCACGGCGAACTCGAACTCGGCTCGACTCACGTCCACGCCCTCGGCGATCGGGGTCAGCAGTTCGGGGTCGGCGGCGGCGATCAGTGCCGCCTCCGTTCCGTAGCGGGCGAGCAGCGCCGGCGGGGCCGAAACCTGGCGCAGCGCTTCGGGAGTCGCGGCGCCGACGAGCGGGAGGGCGCGGGTCCGGCACGGGAGCGCGTCCAGTCCCGCCGCTGCCACCGCGGCGTCGACGGCGTCCTCCGCCATCTTCCGGTACGTGGTCAGCTTGCCGCCCACCACACTGACCAGACCGGTGTCCGAGCGGAGGACGGCGTGGTTGCGCGAGAGGTCGGCGGTCGATCCGTCGCCGGTGTCGAGCAGCGGTCGCAGTCCGGCGAACGTGCCGAGGACGTCCGAACGCCGCAACGGCACTTCGAGTGCGGTGTTGACCGTGTCGAGCAGGAAGTCGATCTCCTGCTCCGACGCTTCCGGAACGTCGGGGACGGGTCCCGGCGCCGCCTCGTCGGTCAGGCCGAGGTACACGCGGCCGAGCTGTGCGGGCAGCGCGAAGACGAAACGATTGGTCTCACCGGGGACCGGAACCGTGAGCGCCGCGGTCGGGTTCCCGAGCCGTTCCGCCGGCAGGACCAGATGTGTTCCGCGACTGGGCCGGAGCGTGATCGACGGATCGATCTCACCCGACCACACGCCTGCGGCGTTGACCACGGCGCGCGCGGTGATCGACAGTTCCGAGCCGGTCAGTTCGTCGCGCAGGGTCGCGGATGTCCCGGTCACGTCGTAGGCGCCCGTCCGGGTGAGCACCTTCGCGCCGTGGAGCGCCGCGGTGCGCGCGAGGGACACCACGAGCCTGGCGTCGTCGACGAGCTGGCCGTCGAAGGCCATCAGGCCGCCCCGAAGTCCGTCCCGGCGCACAGCGGGGGCCAGTTCGACGACCCGGTCCGCCCGGACCGTCCGCGATCGCGGCAGGACCGTCGACGGCGTGCGAGCACTCGCACGGAGCAGGTCACCGGCCAGGAATCCCGTGCGGACGAGAGACTTTCCGAACAGCGTCGTGGAATCGAGGACGGGGACGAGCTGTGGCAGCGCCCGGACGAGGTGGGGCGCGGTGCGGGTCATCAGGATTCCGCGTTCGACCGCACTCTCGCGGGCGATGCCGACATTGCCCGACGCCAGGTACCGCAGCCCACCGTGGGCGAGTTTCGAACTCCACCGGCTGGTCCCGAACGCGAGGTCCCGCTTCTCCACGAGCACGACGTCGAGGCCGCGTGATGCCGCGTCGAGCGCGACACCGACGCCGGTCACTCCGCCGCCGATCACCAGGACGTCGACGCGCGCGCCGTCCGACAGCTGGTCGAGCTCGCGTGTCCGTCGTGCGGCGTTCAGCGCCGACGAGCGGCTCACGGGCGGCGTGCTGGGGTGGGTCACCGGTCTCCTCGATCTGTCGGGTGGGTGTCGGCTGATGCGGGTGCCAGATAGGCGCCGACGGCGTGCCGGAGTTGTTCGGTCAGGGCGTCTCCGGGAAGTTCCTCGGCGACCATCACGGCCGACTGGACCGCGGACTGTGCGATCAGCAGCACCATGGTGGCGATCTGACGACTGTCCCCCGCGCGGATCGAGCCCTGGCGCTGCCCCGCCGACACCGCGACCGAGACCTGGTCGATGATCGCCCGCTGGCTGGTCCCCAGCCGCTCGAGGATGTAGGTGGTGAACAGTTCCTGATCCGAGCGCAGGATCTTCACGAACAGCGGATGGCCACGCACCTCGGTGGACACGTGGACCACGGCGTCGACCAGTTGGCGGTGAACCGATTCCTCGGTGGAGAATTCGGGCATCACGGCAGCGATCTCGCGGGTCATGAGGTCGGCGACCACTGCCCTGGTGTCCGACCAGCGCCGGTAGACGGTCGGCCTGCTGACCCCGGCCCTCCGCGCGACCTCCGCCAGGGTGGTACGGCGCAGTCCGAAATCGAGGATGCACGAGCGTGCGGCGTCGAGAATGGAGTCTTCGACGCTCGCTGAGGTGTCGTCACGCGACGGTGGATTACGAATAGACATTGTATGTAACACCGTAACGCATGAATCCCCCGCCGGCACCTCACCGGCATTCGAATCACCTCGCGTACGGCCGACGGCGGGCGCCTCGAGCCGTCCGTGGTCGGAGATTCGGGCTGCGTGAGCAGTGCGGGAAGGTGTGACGACAGGATTGGTGCGCACGTCGGATGACGGCACGGCGTGACTCCTACGAAATTCGGTAAATCATACCGTTCCGTCCAGGTCGGACTCACAATCGGCATGACCCACGCATGACCACGATCGCGAGCGCTTCACGAACTCAGCCGAAGTAGTAGAGCTCGAACCCCACCGCGCGTTCGGCGTCGAATCCCGGTTGCGGCCCGGTCACCATCTCGACCTGAGCCCGCGCCTGCTGCCCCACCGGCACGTCGCTGAGCGCCTCCAGGTAGTGGACGTGCTCAGCCAGAGAGAGCACCGCCCGATCCACCGTGTGGGTGACATCCACGGCGTGGGTGGGGGTCATCGTGTGGACCGCCACCCACCGGACTCCGCGCCACGGCGGCAACCCCGACTCCCCCAGTTCGGGGAAGATCCATTCGTTCGCGGCGTCCGCGGTGGCGTCGAGGACGGCTCGCCCGAGAGCGCGGTGGTCCGCACTGTTCGGCTGGCCCGGCCCCCAGGTGTCCCCAAAGTTCGCCGTCACCACGAGATCTGGACGATGACGACGGATCGCCGTGGCGAGGTCGCGGCGGAGTGCGAGACTCTCGACGAGGGTGCCGTCGGGATAACCGAGAAACTCGACGTCGGTCACCCCCACCACGGCCGCGGAGCGCCGCTCCTCCGCCTCCCGCAGCGGGCCCGACTCCGTCGGGTGCAGGCCCGCGATCCCTGCCTCTCCGCTGGTGGCGAGCACGTATCGAATGTCCTTGCCCTGCCCGGTCCAGCGCGCCACAGCCGCCGCTGCGCCGTATTCGATGTCGTCGGGGTGCGCGACCACGACGAGCCCACGATGCCAGCCCTCCGGTACCGGTTCCATGGGTAGAGCATGCCCGTCAGCTACGCGTGATGTCCGATTTCTCGCCGGATCCCGACATCGCCTTGATCAACAGGTACACACCGAATACGACGGCGCTGACGACGAGAATCCAGAACAGGCCCTTGACGAGGGCACCGACCACTGCGAGGGCGATCCAGATCGCCGCGACAGCCAGAACAATCTTCCAGAACATGGTTTCCTCCACTCACGTCTCCCCGATCGATTTCTGCGCCCGACGTCCGGTCGACCCCATTTATCGGGTACGCACACCAGCCTGGCACGCCGGCTCGGGTAAATCACCAGGTCAACGTAAAGATCAGGGAAAGATCAGGGTTCTCCCCCACACGAGGTCCCGAGGGGCCGTGTGTCGACCGACGAGGTCAGCGGTAGCGGCGAACGATGTCGTCGATCTCGCCGAGGGCCGCCGCGAGGCCGGCGAGTTTCTCGGTCGCCGACACGAGTTCCGCGCGTTCGTAGGCGAGTTCGCCGACGGCACTCGCCGTTCCGGGCACCGCGACCTCGGCGGCAGCGGCCACCAGTTCTTCGAACTGTTCGACGCCGACGCCGAGTTGCGCGGCAGCCGAGGCGATCGCCCGGTGGAGCGGCGCCGCTGCGGCCCGGCTCCCCCGGGCGGCGTCCTCCATGGACGTGATGTCGAGGGCCACCGCCTGCAACGCGGCTGCCGCGGAGCGGGCCGTGGCATGGGTGTCCTCGATGTCCTCGCCGCTGATGGTCCCGGACCGGGACAGCACGCCGAGGATGCCGTGCAGTGCTCGTTCGCTGTGCACGAGTCGCTCCATCGGCTCCCGGGCGACCGAGGACGGCGCCGGAAGCACCCGGCGGGCAGGCAGACCCGGCGGCAAAGTCACGGCGTCGAGCTTGCGGTACCGGCTGACGGCCAGCACCGCGGGGACCGCGAACACGACCGCGCCCCCACCGGCCATCAGCATCGACCACTCCGGCGCAGCCATCAGAGCGAGACCGGCGGCGCCGGTGGCCGACGTTCCGGACACGATGCCGTAGCGCTTCGCACGACGCCGGGCCCGCCGCTTCTTCCGCAGGAGACGTTCACGAGGGTCGCGCCACCGCTGCGCCGCGTCCGCGACGGACTCACCGGCCTCGCGCAGTGCGCCCTGGATCCCGGCGAGCCCGGACACGACAGTGGCCGACCGGACTGAACGTCCAGGTCGGCCACGTCGGGTGGAACTCATGCTCACAGGCGATTCGGTTACTGCGCCGTGCCGGTCTGGCCTGCTGCCGGCGGCTGCTTGTCGAGGCTCGGGTTGGCGGCGGGCGTCGCCGGCGCGCCGGCCGCACCGCCGGAGGGCAGTGCATCGCCCTTCATGGAGGCCCGGATCTGCTCGAGGCGGCTGTGTCCGGCCATCTGGATGCTCGCCTGCTGCACTTCCATCATGCGGCCCGACACCGAGTTCTGTGCCAGCTCCGCAGAACCGAGGGCATCGGCGTAGCGCCGCTCGATCTTGTCGCGCACGGCATCGAGGCTGGGCGTGTTGCCGGGAGCGGAGAGGGTGCTGTCCATCGAGCGCAGCGACTCGCTGACCCGTTCCTGCATCTTGGCCTGCTCCAGCTGGCTGAGCAGCTTGGTGCGTTCCGCGACCTTGGCCTGCAGAGCCATCGCGTTCTGCTCCACGGCCTTCTTCGCCTGGGCAGCTGCCTGCAGAGACTGGTCGTGCAGTGCCTTCAGGTCTTCGACGCCCTGCTCGGCGGTGACGAGCTGTGCGGCGAACGCCTCGGCGGCATTGGTGTACTGGATGGCCTTCTCGGTGTCGCCGGCGGCCTGCGCCTGGTCGGCCAGGTTGACGGCCTGACGGGCGTTGGCGTTGAGCTTCTCCACCTCGTCGAGCTGGCGGCTGAGCTTCATCTCGAGCTGGCGCTGGTTGCCGATGACAGACGCGGCCTGCTGCGACAGGGCCTGGTGCTGACGCTGCGCATCCTCGATCGCCTGCTGAATCTGAACCTTGGGGTCAGCCTTCTCATCGATCTTGGAATTGAAGAGCGCCATCAGGTACTTCCATCCCTTGACGAAAGGATTAGCCATGGGTTTGATCCTGCCTCCATCTGTTGCGCCGCGCGATGCGCGACCCGATACGCGACCGTCACGCACCGGAACAAGGGCTGCGCCCCGACTACCTGGCTCACCCGCCGACGAGATCGGCGGTTGACTGAAATCTATCGGTTCGGCACGGGTGTTGCTATGCGGCAGCCAGCGCCTGCGCGGGTGCAGGGATGACCACCCGGGTGTCGCGGGCGATGGTCGTCGAACCCGGTCGTGCGCTCGCGGCGGGGGCCTCTGCGGGCGCGGATTCGACCGCGTGCCGCTCGGTGTCCGCACGCTTGGCCGAAGACCCGTCGGACAGCGATTCGCTGACGTCGACGAGCACGTCGGACAGTGGGACGTCCAGCGCGTCGCAGATCGCCGCCAGGAGCTCACTCGAGGCTTCCTTGCGCCCTCGTTCGACCTCGGACAAGTACCCGAGGCTCACACGAGCACTGTTGGAGACCTCACGCAGGGTCCGGCTCTGCGAAACGCGCGTACGCCGAAGACTGTCACCGATTGCCTCACGCAATAGCAGCGCCATCTCGCTCCTCCTTCATCCGTCACCTGTCTCGCCTATCTCAACGCACGAACAGGACCGATTGGTTCCCGACCTTAGCCTGCGGACGTTTCCTGCACACGATCGAGGAGTCCCGACACGGCGGCGGAAACCGCAGATTTACGGATCTGCCACCGGCCGCCGGTCAATCCGAGCTCGAGGACCGACGTTCCGGCCGCCCCGGAAATGCTCAGGAACACCGTGCCCACGGGATGTCCGTCCTGCGTGTCGGGGCCGGCGACGCCGGTCAGACCGACGCCCCAGTCGGCGCCGCAGCGGGCGCGGGCACCGTCCGCGAGCGCCTGTGCCGTGGACGCCGCCACCGGCCCGTCCTCCGCCAGCCGGGCCGGATCGACACCGGCGAGAGTTGCCTTCAGGTCGGTGGCGTAGACGACGAGTCCGCCGCGCAGCACGTTGCTCGCGCCGGGCACACCGGCGATGGTGGCGGTGAGCAGTCCCGCGGTGAGCGATTCCGCGGTGGCGACGGTCTCGCCGCGGGCGGTGAGCACGGCAACCAGGTCGGCGGCCCGCGTGCCGTCCACCAACGGGTCGGTCACGCCCCGGTGCTCGCGTTCGCCTCGACCTTGTGCACCCCGGCTCGCAGCCGGACGGCCTGCACGACGTAGTCCAGCCCGGTCACCACTGTCAGCAGCACGGCCGCCCCCATCAGGACCCATCCGAGGACGTCGAATCCGTCCGGCAGCGGCAGCAGGTAGAACCCGATCGCGATCGTCTGGACGAGAGTCTTGAGCTTGCCGCCCCTGCCCGCGGGAATGACCGCGTGCCGCAAGACCGCGAACCGGAGCAGCGTGATGCCCAGTTCCCGCACCGCGATCACCGCGGTCACCCACCAGGGCAGGTCGCCGAGAATCGACAGACCCACGAGGGCGGCACCGATCAGCGCTTTGTCCGCGATGGGGTCTGCGAGCTTGCCGAAATCGGTGACGAGGCCGTACTTGCGGGCGAGTTGACCGTCGATCCGGTCGGTGATGGCGGCGACCGCGAACACGCCGGTGGCGATCAGGCGCCACGTCGTCGAGTGTCCGTCGCCGACGAACAGCACGACCAGGAAGACGGGGACCAGCAGGATCCGGAGGATTGTCAGGATGTTCGCGATGTTCAGCAGTGGTACGGCCGTCTCACTCGCGGGCTCGACCGACGGATCCGGGACCGCCGGGTTGTCGGCGGCCGTCCAATCCTCGCGCTGCGCGCTCATCGGAGCACCGCAGCGTCGAACTGCACCCCGGGACGCGGCGGGGAGTGGGAGGGATTCGTAGGTCGTACCGGCACGTGCCTAAGAATATCGGTACGGCCGTTGGCTAATGTTCACGACATGACTTCTCGGACGCCGGACACCGCCGACAATCAGCTGATCGTGCGGCGAGCACGAACCTCCGACGTTCCCGAGATCAAGCGTCTGATCGACATCTACTCCGGCAAGATCCTGCTCGAGAAGAACCTCGTGACCCTGTACGAATCCGTTCAGGAGTTCTGGGTGGCCGAGCGCGGCGGCAACGTGATCGGTTGTGGCGCAATGCACGTCCTGTGGGCGGACCTGGGCGAGGTGCGCACGATCGCAGTCGATCCGTCGGCCAAGGGCCAGGGTGCGGGCCATCACGTGGTGGCCAAATTGATCGAGGTCGCGCGGGAACTCGAACTCGAGCGCCTGTTCGTTCTCACGTTCGAGGTCGACTTCTTCGGCAAGCACGGATTCGTGGAGATCGACGGCACACCCGTGACCGCCGAGGTGTACGCGGAGATGTGCCGTTCGTACGACACCGGTGTCGCCGAGTTCCTCGACCTGAGCTACGTCAAGCCGAACACCCTCGGCAACACCCGAATGCTTCTCACTCTCTGAAATCCCAGTGCGTGAGACAGATGGGCCCTGATCCCATTTTTGTTCGATGAACCCGTCCCGAGAGAGCGAGAACATGTCCCTGTTCGTAGTGGAGTACACGTATTCGGCCGATACCGTCGCCGAACGCGACGAGCATCGCCCCGCCCACCGGGAGTGGCTCGGCGAACTGGCCGAGCAGAAGACGGTGGTGTCGTCCGGCCCGTTCGCGGACGGTAGCGGCGCGTTCATCATCGTCGACGCCGCCAACGCGGCGACCGTGGAACAGCTTTTCACCCACGACCCGTTCGCCCGCAACGGCCTGGTGACGGCCACCCGGATCGTCGAATGGGTTCCGGTACTCGGCGAATTCAGCTCCTGAACCGCCGAGCACCGGACCCCTCGAGCACGACGCCCGGCGGAGTTACTTCGCCGGCGTCGCGTTCCGCGTCTTGAGGAGGCTGGCGACGGTCGTCACTGCCAGCACACCGATGATGACGGCGAGCGAGAACACCGTCGACACCTCCGGGACGGCCACGTGCTCCCCACCGTTGATGAAGCCCAGCGTGTTCTCGTGCAGAGCGTGCAGAACCAGCTTGACGCCGATGAACGCCAGGATGATCGACAGGCCGTACGACAGATACACCAGGCGATCCAGCAGACCGCCGATCAGGAAGTACAGCTGACGCAGACCCATCAGCGCGAACGCGTTGGCCGTGAACACCAGGTACGGCTCCTGGGTGAGCCCGTAGATCGCGGGGATCGAGTCGAGCGCGAACAGCACGTCGGTGAATCCGATGGCGACCAGCGCGAGCAGCAGCGGCGTCACGACGCGCTTGCCGTTGATCCGCGTGACGAGCTTGTCGCCGTCGTAGGTGTCCGTGGTGGGGAGGATCTTCTTCGCGATGGCGACGATCTTGCTGTCGCGTTCCTCCTCTACCTCCTTCTCGTGCCCGTGATCACGCACCAGTGTGTACGCGGTGTAGATGAGGAACGCGCCGAACAGGTAGAACACCCAGCTGTAGGCGTTGATCGCCGCGGCGCCGACGCCGATGAAGATTCCGCGCATCACCAGCGCCATCACGATGCCGATCAGCAGCACCTTCTGCTGGTACTCCCGTGGCACCGCGAACGTTCCCATGATGATGACGAACACGAAGAGGTTGTCGACCGACAACGCCTTCTCGGTGACGTATCCGGCGAAATATTCGCCGCCGTACTGGCTTCCCCACAGCCACATCACGATCAGGCCGAACAGGATCGCGACGCCGATGTAGACCGACGACCAGAACGCCGACTCACGGAACGTGGGGGCGTGCGGGGTGCGTACGTGAGCGAAGAAGTCGAAGACGAACAGTCCGAGAATCACCACACAGGTGATGACCCAGACCAGCGGTGACACATGCATGAACACAGACCTCCGGTAGACCTAGCGGGTACCGGAGGTCTCTCCCGCCGCGCCGGAACCTTCTGTCCGAGCGACTGACAGCCCCGGATCGGCAATGGTGCCGATCGTGTTGACGATGCTGTCACAGAGGTGGGGATACTCCCCTCCAATTCGGTGACCATTCAACCACACTGCGCGAGAATCGCCCATTTCGGACACGCGCACGCGGGCTACTCCTGGTCGGACGGGGCCTCGTCCGGGTCGCCGCCGCGGATCGACCACAGCAGACCGTCGAGTTCGTCGGGCTTGATGAGCACCTCGCGGGCTTTCGAACCCTCGCTGGGGCCCACCACTCCCCTGGTCTCCATCAGGTCCATCAGGCGGCCTGCCTTTGCGAAACCGACACGCAGTTTCCGCTGCAGCATCGACGTGGAGCCGAACTGGCTGGAGACGACKAGTTCCACCGCCTGCAACAGCWCGTCCATGTCGTCGCCGATGTCGGGATCGACGTCCTTCTTCTCCCCGACCTTGGCGGCGGTGACGCCGTCGGTGTACTCCGGCTCCGCCTGGTTCTTGCTGAAATCGACGACCGCGGAGATCTCCTCGTCGGTGATGAACGCGCCCTGCAGGCGTGTCGGCTTGCCTGCGCCCATCGGCAGGAACAGCCCGTCACCCATACCGATCAGCTTCTCGGCGCCGGGCTGGTCCAGGATGACCCGTGAGTCGGTCAGGGAGGACGTCGCGAAGGCGAGCCGTGACGGCACGTTGGTCTTGATCAGACCCGTCACGACGTCCACCGACGGCCGCTGTGTGGCGAGCACGAGGTGGATACCGGCGGCGCGCGCCTTCTGGGTGATCCGCACGATCGCGTCCTCGACGTCGCGCGGCGCGGTCATCATGAGGTCCGCGAGTTCGTCGACGATGGCGAGGATGTACGGATACGGCCGGTAGACCCGTTCGCTACCGAGCGGCGCGGTGATCTCTCCCGACTTCACCTTGGCGTTGAAGTCGTCGATGTGGCGCACCCGGTTGGCCTGCATGTCCTGGTAGCGCTGCTCCATCTCCTCCACCAGCCAGGCCAGCGCGGCCGCCGCCTTCTTCGGCTGGGTGATGATGGGCGTGATGAGGTGCGGAATGCCTTCGTACGGCGTCAACTCCACCATCTTGGGGTCGATGAGGATCATCCGGACCTCGTCGGGTGTCGCGCGGGACAGCAGCGACACCAGCATCGAGTTCACGAAGCTGGACTTACCGGAACCGGTGGAACCGGCCACGAGCAGGTGCGGCATCTTCGCGAGGTTGGCACTGACGAAGTCGCCCTCGATGTCCTTGCCGAGACCGATCACCAGCGGGTGGTGGTCCTTGCGGGTGCTTGGGGCGGTGAGCACGTCGGCGAGGCGCACCATCTCACGGTCGGAGTTGGGGACCTCGATACCGACCGCGGACTTGCCCGGGATCGGCGCGAGCAGGCGCACGTTGTCGGTGGCGACGGCGTACGCGATGTTGCGGGCGAGCGCGGTAATCTTCTCGACCTTCACACCCGGGCCGAGTTCCACCTCGTAGCGGGTGACGGTCGGGCCGCGGGTGAATCCGGTGACGGCGGCGTCGATCTTGAACTGTTCGAGGACCTCGGTGATGGCCTCGATCATCGCGTCGTTGGCCGAACTGCGCTTCTTCGGCGCATCGCCCTCGATGAGCAGGGACGTCGGTGGCAGTGTGTAGTCGCCCTCGACCACCCGGTCGGTGACGAACTTGTCGACGTCGGGTAGCGGTTCCGGTTCGGATTCCGGCTTCGGGGCGACGACGGGCTTGGCCTTGGCGGGCGGCCGTTTCGGGGCCGGTGCCGGAGCGGGCACGGGTTCCGTGGCGGGTTCGGTCTCCCACAGCCCGAGCACCTCCGTCTTCGCGGTGTCGCTGACGTCGTACTCGTCGGTGGGATAGTTGTCGGCCGGGGCACCCCGGACCCCGGTCTTGTAGTCGTCGACGGGGTAGCCGTCGGCATCGAAGAGGGTGGGGTCGTATTCGCCGTCCTCGTAGTACTCGCTGTCGTAGTCGCCGTAGTGATCGCGGCCGAACGATGTTCCGAAGTACGACTGCAGCTTGCCGGGCACCTCGCGGACCGTGGTCCCGGTCAGGAGCAGGACACCGAACAGTGCCGCCATCAGCAGCAGCGGCGCGGCCAGCCACACGGTGAGACCGTCGGTCAGGGGACCGCCCGCCGCGTACCCGACGAAGCCGGCGCCGCGTGCCCTGCCGTCGGCGTCGGCGGGCGACCCCGTCGCGATGTGCCACAGGCCGAGAACCGGCAGACCGACCAGCAGCGACCCCAGCACCAGCCGGGGCCGGATCTCGGGTTTCGGTTCGGTCCGCATCAGGATCACCGCGACGGCGACACCGATCAGCGGCAGGACAGCGGACGCCCCGCCGAACACGGCGCGGACTCCGGTCTCGATCCACTCGCCCACCGGACCGCCGGCGGAGAACCAGATTCCGCCGGCGACCACTACGCTGATCGCAATCAGTCCGAGGGCGATGCCGTCGCGCCGGTGTCCCTGCTCGATCTCGGCCGCCCTGCCGACGGTGCGGGTGGTGGCTCCGACGCCCTTCGCCACGAGCGACCAGCCGCCGCCGATTCCCCGGCCCACCGACTTCAGGGGACCGGATGCGGACGCCTTCTTCGCGGCGGGCCTCCGGGCGCCGCCGCGCGGCGACGTGGACTTACGCGGAGTGCTGACCGTCCGGGTCGTGCGGGACTTCGGCTTGGACGTCGTGCTCGAACCGCGGGCGCTCGCCTTACCTGCCATGGCTCTCAGATTAGTCGCTACGGCACCTTCCGGACCATCCGCAACACCCGTAACACGGCCAGAGCTGCGTCGAAATGGCCTCAGAACCCTCGGTCGAGGGAGGTCACGGCCTCGATGTCGGCGGCCTCGCCCTCGGTCTCGATCCGCACCTGATTCCGGCCGAACGCGTGCAGGGCGAGTTCCGACGGTTCCCCTCGCAGGATCACCCGGCCGGCGCCGGCCGTGCGGACGGTGGCCTGCTCCCCGGACGGCCGCTCGAGTACCACCGTCACCGGGGCATGCCGGTAGCCGAGCTTGCCGACCTTGCGCGCCAGACCCCACAGCGCGTCCTGACGGTCGGCGGGCAGCACGCGCGGCTCCCACCCGTCGTGGGCGCGGCGCACGTCCTCGTGGTGGACGAACATCTCCCCCAGGTTCACCTGCGCGTCCACCCAGTACATCGGCGACCACATCGGCGGACCCGACCGGACCTCGTCCAGCAGCCGGCTCCACGGACGCGTCGCCGTCTCGTTCTGGACGCGTTCGGTGTACCCGGCGAGCAGGCCCACGACGATGCCCGGGGCAGCGTCGAGGCGTCGTTCGCGCACGATCAGGTGGGCGGCCAGGTCCCGGTTGGTCCACGTCCCGCAGAGGGTCGGGGCGTCGGGACCGAATTCGGCCATCGAGTCGACGAGGGAGAGGCGTTCATCGCGGGCAAAGGTCACCCGACCGAATCTACCTGTCGGAGAACTACTTGCCCTCCGCCGACGGCACCGCGATGACGGTCGGAACGATCATCGGCCGGCGACGGTACTTGTCGGCCACCCATCTGCCGACGACACGCCGGATCGCCTGGGCGATGCGGTGAGCGTCGTTGATGCCTTCGGTGGCCAGGCGCAGCAGCTCCGCCTCGACCAACTGCGCCGCGTCCTTGAGGGCCGTCGGGTCGTCGGAGAATCCGCGTCCGGACACCTCGGGGGTGCTGACCGCGCGGCCCGTGTGGTCGTCGATGACGACGTTGATGGCGATGAACCCGCCCTCACCGAGGACCAACCGGTCCGACAGTGTGGAGTCGCCGACGTCGCCGACGGACAGTCCGTCGACGTAGACGTGCCCGACGGGAACCTGCCCGACGATCTCGGCGAGACCGTCGACCATGTCGACCACCACACCGTCCTCGGCGAGCACGATCCGCTCCTCCGGCACACCGGTCGCCTTCGCGAGGGCGGCGTTGGCCCGCAGGTGGCGCCATTCGCCGTGGACCGGCATCGCGTTGGTGGGCCGGACCGCGTTGTACAGGTACAGGAGCTCACCCGCCGAGGCGTGACCGGAGACGTGCACCTTCGCGCTCTGCTGGGTGACGACGGTGGCGCCGCGCTTGGCGAGGCCGTTGACGACGGCGAACACGGAGTTCTCGTTGCCGGGGATCAGCGACGAGGCCAGCACGACGAGGTCGTTGGCCCGGATGTTGATCTGCCGGTGCTCGCCGCGGGCCATCCGCGACAACGCCGACAGCGGTTCGCCCTGCGAGCCGGTGGAGATGAGGACGAGCCGGTCGTCGGGCAGGTTGGCCGCGGTGTCGATGTCGACGACCAGACCGTCCGGGACGCTCAGGTAGCCGAGATCCTGCGCGATCTGCATGTTGCGGACCATCGACCGGCCCACGAACGCGACCCGCCGGTTGTACCGGTGCGCGACGTCGACGACCTGCTGGATGCGGTGCACGTGGCTGGCGAAGGAGGCCACGATCACACGCTGCCGGGCCTTGCCGATGACGTTGTCGAGCACTCCCCCGATCTCACGTTCGGGGGTGACGAATCCCGGCACCTCGGCGTTGGTGGAGTCGACGAGGAACAGGTCGACGCCCTCGTCGCCGAGACGGGAGAAGCCGGCGAGGTCGGTGAGCCTGCCGTCGAGCGGCAACTGGTCGAGCTTGATGTCGCCGGTGTGCAGCACGACGCCGGCGTCGGTCCGGATCGCGACGGCAATGGCGTCGGGGATCGAGTGGTTGACGGCGAAGTACTCGCACTCGAATGGGCCGTGTTCGGTGCGCTGACCCTCGACGACCTCGACGAGGTTGGGGCGCTGGCGGTGCTCACGGCACTTGGCCGCGACGAGCGCGAGCGTGAACCGCGAACCGACGACCGGCAGATCCGGACGCAGGCGCAGCAGGAACGGGATGGCGCCGATGTGGTCCTCGTGGCCGTGCGTGAGGACGACTGCCTCGACGTCGTCCATGCGGTCCTCGATGTGCCGGAAGTCCGGGAGGATCAGGTCGACACCAGGCTGCTGGTCTTCCGGGAACAGCACACCGCAGTCGACGATGAGCAGTTTGCCCTGGTGCTCGAAGACGGTCATGTTGCGACCGATCTCGCCGATGCCGCCGAGAGCCACCACCCGCAGCCCCTTGAACGGGGCCTTCGGCGGGGCGCCGAGCCGGGCCGTCGGATCGACCGCGGCCGGCCGCGAGTCCTGACGCTTGTTGCCGGCGCGCCGTCCGGAGCGCGACGACGACTTGTTGGCGGCGCCCCCCTTCGTGGAGGAGGCCTTCACGGGCGCGGACTTGGCCTGCTCCGACTTCGGGGCACTCGGCTCGTCGGCGACGACGGGCGCCGACTTCGCCGGCTCGGCGGCGGGGGCCGGCGTCGCCAGCTCGGCGGCGGGGGCCGGCGTCGTCGGCTCGCTCGCTGTGGGGGAAGGGGGGCCTGCCTGGCGGCTGGCGCTGCGACGACGAGGCGGTCGGGTCACGCGAGCACCCCCGCTGCGTGCAGATCGGCGGCCAGGAGATCGATCTGATCGTGCGTGGGCGCCACCTGCGGCAACCGGGGTTCACCGACGTCGAGGCCGATCAGGCGCAGACCCGCCTTCGACGCGCTCACGCCGCCGAGACGCGCCACCGAGCGGATGACCGGGATGAGGCTGAGGTTGATGGCGCGGGCGCGGGCGATGTCCCCCGCCGCGAAGGCGGTGTGCAGTTCACGCAGCCGGCCGGGCACGAGGTGCCCGATGACGCTGACGAATCCCGTCGCGCCCACCGACAGCCACGGCAGGTTGAGCGGATCGTCACCCGAGTAGAACTGGAGGTCGGTGGTGCCGATCAGCTCGGCGCCCGCGTTGAGGTCGCCCTTGGCGTCCTTGACCGCGACGATGCGCGGGTGCTCGGCGAGGCGCCGGATGGTCTCCGTCTCGATGGGGACCACGGAGCGGGGTGGAATGTCGTAGAGCATGACCGGAAGGTCGGTGGCGTTGGCGACAGCGGTGAAGTGCGCGAACAGTCCGGCCTGCGGCGGACGCGAGTAGTAGGGGGTGACGACGAGGAGGCCCTGCGCGCCGGCGCGGGCGGCGTCACGGGCGAGTTCGACGCTGTGCGCGGTGTCGTTGCTGCCCGCGCCGGCGATGATCTTCGCGCGGTTGCCCACCGCGTCGATGACCGCCCGGAGCAGCTCGAGCTTCTCGTTTTCGGTGGTCGTCGGCGACTCACCGGTCGTGCCGGCGAGCACGAGGGAGTCGCACCCGTTGTCGACGAGGTACGCCGCGAGGCGGACACCGGCGTCGACGTCCAGCTTTCCGTCCGAGGTGAACGGCGTCACCATCGCTGTGGACACGGTGCCGAACGGACGCTCGACTGGAGAAGCGGAATCACCGTAGGTCATGGTCAGAAGGCTACCCGGTGACCCAGGTACTTTTGCACACCAGTCACGCGTCGGCGGAAAACGTGCTCCGCGCCACCTCGGTGCCGTCGCCCCAGTCCAGTACCTCGAAGTCGCCGAAGACATTCGGTGCGGCCGCCTGCAGCTGCCTCAGGCACTCGACCGCGACACGGCGAATCTCCACGTCGGCGTGCTCGGTGGCCCGCATCGAGACGAAGTGCCGCCAGGCGCGGTAGTTGCCGGTGACCACCACGCGGGTCTCCGTCGCGTTGGGCAGGACGGCCCTCGCGGCCTGCCTCGCCTGCTTGTTGCGCAGCGGCACGTTGGAGGTGTCGGCCAGTTTCGATTCGAGGGCCTCGAGGAGTTCGCCGTACGCCGCCCTGCTGGCGTCGGTGGCCTTCGCGAACAGCTCCTCGAGTTCGGGGTCGCCGGCGATCGCGGGCGGGACGACGACGTTCCCCTCGTTCTCCCGCACGAAGCGCTGCGACAGCTGCGAGTAGGAGAAGTGGCGGTGCCGGATCAACTCGTGGGTGCAGGACCGGGAGATGCCGGTGATGTAGAAGCTGACGGTGCCGTGTTCGAGGACCGACTCGTGCCCGACCTCGAGCAGATGACGCAGGTATCCGGCGTTGGTGGCGGTGCGGGGGTTGGGTTTGGACCAGCTCTGGTAGCACGCCCGGCCCGCGAATTCCGCCAGCGCTTCGCCGCCGTCGGCGTCGGTCTCCCACGGGATGTCCGCCGGTGGAAAGAACTCCGTCTTCGCGACGAGTTGCACCCTGAGCGGCACGGTCTGCGGCACTGCGCTGATCCTCCTACCGAACTCCCTGGTCGGGAGTCCCTCCTGAATGCATCGACCCTAGTCGCAGCATCGGCCTGACACTGTCCGAGGGTGACATCACCAAGCTGAGGTCACGACTGCTTGACTGGCGTCACGGTTGACGTCATGCTGGCGTCATGGACCTCGGCATCTATGTCTCCCGGCTGCGAGACGACCTGAACGCAGCAGCCGCACTCGGCGACGAGCAGACGCGGGCGACCGCTGCGGCGCTCGCCGCCGCAGTCGAACCCGCCGCGCGCCTGCTCCTCCTGTCGGCGCTCACCGACTTTGCGGGAGAGGTGTCTTCCGAACTCGGCAATCGCACCGTCGGCGTGCGCCTGGACGGCAGCGAGGTGGCGGTCGACGTGCACCGCACTCCCGCCCAGCCCGGGCCGGACGGGGAACGCACCGCCACCGCCGAGGACATCGGTGCCGCGTTCGATGACGTCACCGGTGACATCAGCCGCGTCACCCTCCGCCTGATGGATCAGATCAAGTCGAAGGCCGAGGAGGCCGCCTCCCAGAACGGGGTGTCGCTCAATTCCTGGGTGTCGCAAGCGGTCCAGGGCGCGCTCAAGGACCAGATGCGCCGGAACGGGAGAGGCGATTTCTGAGCGCCGGTGCACTCACTCCACGCGCCCGTCGGCGGCGGTGATGTAATTACGTCGCATCAGCCACACGGTGAGAGTCGCCACGGGCTCGAAGGAGCGAAGAACATGGCCGTTTCCGGCGTCAAGGAATTCGAGATCAAGGCCGATCCGGCCACGGTGATGGCCGCGATCGCTGCGGTGGATCGCCTGCCCGAGTGGTCCTCGGCCCACAAGTCGGTCACCATCGAGAGCACACACGACGACGGCCGCCCCCACCGAGTCCGGATGAGCGTCTCCATCCTCGGGATCAGCGACGAGCAGGTCGTCGACTACACGTTCGAGGGCGACAACACGGTGTCGTGGCACCTCGTCGAGAGCGGCCAGCAGAACGCCCAGGACGGGTCGTACGTCCTCACCGAGTCCGGCGCCGGCACCAAGGTGACGTTCGAATTGACGGTCGACCCGAAGATTCCGCTGCCGGGGTTCCTCGTGAAGAAGGCGCAGAAGACGGCGCTCGAGACCGCGAGCAAGGGCCTGACGAAGTTCGTCGAGAGCCTGTAGGCAGTCGAGAGCCTCCAGTTCTTCACTCTCCTCGCGGCCGCGACGCCTCGGCCGCGAGGAGGGCACCGAGGTTGCCGCGATCGTCCACTCGGACGTCGTCCAGGCCCAACCACGTTGCCATTCTTCGCAATTCCGGAACCAGCGCCTCCACCACGTGCCCCGGACTCCGGTCGGGTTCGACGAACGCGGATCGCACTTCGAGCGTCCCCGACGCGCGGTCGGCCTTGAGATCGACCCTCGCCACCAGTTCACCGTTCAGCAGGAACGGGAAGACGTAGTACCCGTGGACACGTTTGTGCGCGGGGGTGTAGATCTCGAGGCGGTACCGGAAGTCGAATACCCGCTCGGTACGGGGCYRGCAGAAAACCAGCGGATCGAACGGGCAGAGCAGCGCCGCCCCCTCCACCTTCCGGGGAACCCGGACGTCGCGGTGGACGAATGCCGATGCCTCCCAGCCCCGGACGCCGACCCGTTCGAGCACACCGTCCTCGACGAGGTCCTCGACGGCCGCGGCGGTCTGCGCCGGCGACAGCCGGTAGTAGTCGCGCAGATCGGGTTCGGTGGCCACCCCGAGGGCCCGCGCGGACCGCTGCACCAGGCCACGGACGGCGTCCTCCTCCGAAACGTTCTCGGCGAGGACCGCTTCCGGCAGCACCCGTTCGGTGAGGTCGTAGTGACGGGTGAAGGCGACGCGCTTGTCGACCGCCAGCGCACCGGACGCGAACAGCTGCTCGCACACCACTTTGGTGTCGCTGCGATCCCACCAAGGACCCTTGCGGTCGGGCCGGTCGACCTCGAGGTGTTTCTCCACGTCGCCCGCGCTGCACGCACCGACGGCGCCGATCACGTCGAGCACGTCGGCGGCGAGCGTGGGATTGCGGTCGAGTACGCGGGATTCGCCGGACCAGCGTCCGTGCCGGTACCGGTGCATCCGCCAGCGCAGCAGCGGCCAGTCCTCGACCGGGATGAACGCCGCCTCGTGCGCCCAGTACTCCGCCAGCATCCGGGGTGCACGGGCGGAGTGCGACCACGCCGCCGAGTCGACCAGACCGCGGTCGTACACCCCGAGACGGCTGAACAGCGGGACGTAGTGGGCGCGCACGGCCACCGACACGGAGTCGATCTGGAACAACCGCACGCGGTCGAGAACCGAACGGACGTGCCTGCGCGTCGGTGTACCGGCCGGCTTCCGGTCGGCGAAACCCTGCGCCCAGAGCGCCGTTCTCCGGGCCGCGGCGGCGGTCATCTCACGCATGACCGAAGCTTGCCATCGGCCACCGACACGGTCGACGGCGACGTCGTCAGGCGTCCTCCGCCAGCGTGACCGCCACCGTCGCGCCGAGTTCGTACAACCGCTCCCGCGCACTCGCGTCGACAGATCCGGTCAGTTCCAGGATCTCGGCGACCTGGGTGAGCGCCAGCCCGGTCACGATCTTCTGCACCGACTTCAYGGCCCCGGCGGTGTCGTTGTTGCCGTGCACCCAGAGTCCGTAGGGGCGCCCGGCGACCGCGTCGAGGCACGGGTAGTAGACGGTGTCGAAGAAGTGCTTCAGCGCACCGGACATGTAGCCGAAGTTGGCGGAGGTCCCGAACAGGAACCCGTCGGCCGCGAGGACGTCGGGGACGGTCGCGCCGAGTGCGGGGATCGACTTCACCTCGACGCCGTCGATGTCGGGGTCCCGCGCGCCTTTCAGTACGGCTTCGAGGCACTCACGGGTCACCGGCGACGGCGTGTGGTGGACGACGAGTAGTGACTTCACAGTCGTCAGCGTACGACCGGGTCCGTCTACTACCGGCCGGGCTCGCCTTCCCGTTCGACACGTTCGAGTTCCACAGCCCGTTTCATCGTCTCCCTGGCCCGGCCGCGGTCGCCGGCGTAGTCGTAGGCGCGCGCGAGCCGGTAGGAGTTCCGCCAGTTGTCCGGGTCTGCTTCCCATTCGGACTTGACCTGCTGGAACAGTGCGTCGGCGGCGTCCCGGTCGATGCGGCCCGAGGGGCGCTTCGGCAGATCGCTGACATCCAGTTCGAGTCTCTCGTCGGCGATGCGGCGGGACAGATGCTGGTGCTGGAATCCGGCACGCAGCGTGGCGTAGACGATCCAGGCGCCCAGGAACGGCAGGATCAGGACGCCGATCCCCAGGCCGATCGCGGCTGCTCCGCCGTCCTGGATCAGCTCGATCCCACGCCGGCCGAGAAGGACGAAGTAGAACGCCAGCGCTGCGACCAGCAGTCCGATCGTGACGACGGTCTTGGTCGAGCCGTCCTTCACAGGTCGAGAAGGGGGTCGATACCGACGGTGAGACCGGGGCGGTTGCCGATCTCCCGCACACCGAGCAGGACGCCGGGGGCGAAGGAGTTGCGGTCGATCGAATCGTGGCGGATGGTCAGCGTCTCGCCCTGCGTGCCGAGGATGATCTCCTGATGGGCGACCAGACCTGCGAGCCGCACGGAATGGACCCGCACGCCGTCCACGTCGGCGCCGCGCGCACCGTCCAGTTCGGTGGTCGTCGCGTCGGGGCTCGGTCCCACGCCGGCCTTGCGGCGTGCCTCGGAGATGAGGGCGGCGGTCCGGTAGGCGGTGCCGGACGGCGCATCCGCCTTGTTGGGGTGGTGCAACTCGATGACCTCGACGGAATCGAAGAATCGTGCTGCCGCTTCGGCGAAGCGCATGGAGAGGACGGCGCCGATTGCGAAGTTGGGGGCAATCAGGACCCCGACGTCGGGGCGCTCGATCAGCCACGACCGCACCGTGTCGAGCCTCGTGTCGTCGAACCCGGTGGTGCCCACCACGGCATGAATGCCGTTGGAGACGAGGAACTTCAGGTTGTCCATCACCACGTCGGGGTGGGTGAAGTCGACGACGACCTGCGTGCCGGCCTCGCCGAACGACTCGAGCCGGTCGCCGTGATCGACCTCCGCGACGAGTTCGAGGTCCGGTGCCTGCTCCACCGCCTCGCAGATCGCCCGTCCGACCTTGCCCTTGGCCCCGAGAACCCCGACCCTGATGGGTGCTGCTGCGCTCACTTCTCCACGCTCCGTCCAGTCACAACGATTCGCCCGAAAGCCTACGCAATCGCCGGGTGCCGACCGCTGCGCAGGGGCGGGGTGGGAGACCTGCGTCTCGTCCTCACACGCGGCGGGGCTCGTATTCCGGGTGCCAGTGCGGTGATCGGCCGAGCAGCGACAGCACCGCGCCGAAATCCGCAGAGTCGGCGCCGGCGGTCAATCCCGGGGCGAACGCGGCGCCCTCGCGCAGCCGGTCCGCACCGTCCGGCACGCGACGGGCGATGGGGAGAACCGCGGCCACCATGCCGGTTTCGGGTGCGAAGTCGAGTTCGAGTGCTCGCGCGACGTCCCACGAATGGACCGCGTAGTCGAGGAAGTGGAACCCGACGGCGGTGGCCGCGGGGAACGGGAACTCGGTGCTGATCTCCGGTAGCCAGAACTGCCGCTCCCCGACACCGTCGCGGGCGAAGGCCTCGACGACGGTGTCCGCCGCCGCACGATAGGCGGCAACCGGGTTCGCCGACGCATGCGGCCGCCAGCGCGACAGGTCGGGCCCGTCGCCCGCGGCCGCCGCGGCGAACCCCAGGTGCTGCACGGTCATGTGGGCCAGCAGTTCGCCGAGGGTCCACTGCGCGCACGGTGTCGCGCGCTGCAGGTCGCGACTCGTCACGTGCGACACGATCTCCACACTCGTCTCCACGGCGCGGGCATCCCAGCGCCGGATCTCGTCGACATCCATCGTCGGTACCTCGCCCTTCGAATCGGATTAGTAAGCTATCGCTTATCATCTACTCGAGTAGATGATCGGTCAAGGTGTATTTTCTGCGGTATGCCGAGCCCCGACCCGAAGAACGGACAGCACGAGCGCACCCGCCCCGACCTCGCCGCGATGACGACCACCCTGAACCGCTCACTGGTGGCGGCGGAACTTCCCGTGCTCGCCGAGCACGGGCTGACCATGTGGGGCTACGTCGTACTCCTCGCACTCGACGAGCACCCGCTGCGCACCCAGGCCGCGCTCGCGGAGGCGATCGGCGCCGACAAGACCCGGATCATCGGCGTGCTCGACGAACTGCAGGACCGCGGCCTGATCGACCGGCAGCGAGATCCCGCGGACCGCCGGGCCCGGCTGCTGTCGCTGACCCCGGACGGGCATCGGGTGCGCGATTCGGCACAGGCGGCGATCCGGCGGGGCGAGGAGCGGCTCCTCGCCCGGTTGCCGGAGCGAGACCGGGCCGGTTTTCTGGCCGGCCTGATCGCCTTGTCGGCACTGTCCGCCGAAGACGTCACGGGGCACCCGGGCGACTCCGACTGACGCAATCCGCGCGAATCAGTCGAACACGATGATCTGCCGGATCGCCCTGCCGTCGGCGAGTTCGTCCATGCCGCGGTTGATGTCGTCGAGCGTGATGCGGGAGGAGATGAGCTTCTCGACGGGAAGCTTCCCGGAGCGCCAGAGGTCCTCGTAGATCGGGATGTCCCGGGACGGCACCGCCGAGCCGAGGTAGCTGCCGATGATCGTGCGGGCCTCGGCCACCAG
Source organism: Rhodococcus sp. P4_B6 (assembly GCF_056402215.1). Classification (NCBI taxonomy): domain Bacteria; kingdom Bacillati; phylum Actinomycetota; class Actinomycetes; order Mycobacteriales; family Nocardiaceae; genus Rhodococcus; species Rhodococcus sp. P4_B6. The sequence goes on from NZ_JBFUHV010000014.1 coordinate 93,131, forward strand.
GGTGAGCGGGGAGATCGACGACCGCGCGTCCGGGGACGGCAGTCCGACGGTGATCGTCTTGCCCCCGGGAGAGGTTGCGCGAACAGCCGATTCGAACGCGCGGGCGTTCCCGGCGGCCTCGATGACGATGGGCGCCCGGACGCCGGCTTCTTCGAGTTCCGCCGGGGTGTAGACCGCGGTCGCTCCGAGTTCGCGGGCGGTCTGCAGTTTCGCGGGCACGGCGTCGACGCCGATGACCTCGCCGGCACCCCGGGACACGGCCGTCAGGATCGCGGCCATTCCCACCCCGCCGAGCCCGACGACCATCACGGCCTGGCCGGGTTGCGGGTCGCCCGCGTTGAGGACGGCGCCGCCGCCGGTGAGGACGGCGCATCCGAGCACGGCCGCCACGTCGGCGGGGACGTCGTCGCCGACGGGAACGACCGAGCGCCGGTTGACGACCGCGTGCGTCGCGAATCCGGACACCCCGAGGTGGTGGTGCACGGTGGCGCCGCCGCGGTGCAGTCGCGCTCCCCCGTCGAGTAGGGTTCCGTCATTGTTGGCGCTGGTGCCGGGCCCGCACGGCATGCGACCGCCGGTGGCGCAGCCGGCACACTCTCCGCAGCGCGGGAGGAACGTCATGACCACGCGCTGTCCGACCGTGACGTCGTCGACGCCGGCGCCGAGTTGCATGATCCGCCCCGCTGCCTCGTGCCCGAGCAGCATCGGGACCGGGCGCACCCGGTTGCCGTCGACGACGGACAGGTCGGAGTGGCACAGACCCGCCGCCTCGATCCGGACCAGGATCTCGCCCGCACCGGGTTCGTCGAGGTCGAGTTCGGAGATCGAGATCGGCGCCGACTCGGCGAACGGGCGCGTTCTCCCGATCTCCTCGAGTACCGCTCCACGGATCTTCATCTCAGGCTGCTCCTGTCGGTGTTCGGCGAATCCTCGTTACCGGACGATGCCGCGCACCGAGGCCGGCAGGTCGCGCTTGCGACGATACGGTCCGACGACGGCGGCGGCGAACGGGCGCTGCAGCAAGACCCTCGCGACGTCGCGGACCTCGTCGGTGGTGACCGCGTCGATCTTGCTCAGGGTTTCGGTGATGCTGCGGTGATTGCCGTAGTTGAGCTCACTGCGACCGATGCGGTGCATCCGGGAACCCGAATCCTCCAGTCCCAGAACCAGTCCGCCCCGCAGCGAACCCTTGGCGCGGGCGCACTCGGCGTCGGTGATGCCCTCGGCCGCCACGTTCGACAGCACCTCGCGGATCACCGTGGTGACCTCGCCGAGGTTCTCGGGCTGGCACCCGGCGTAGATCGAGAACGCACCCGTGTCGGAGAACGTGTCGATGCCCGAGTACACGGAATATGCCAGGCCACGGATCTCCCGCACTTCCTGGAAGAGCCGGGAACTGAGCCCGCCGCCGACGGCGGCGTTGAGGACCGACAGCGCCCAGCGATGGGCCTCGTGCCGCCCGAACGCGCGCACCCCGAGCGAGAGGTGGACCTGTTCGCTGTCCCGGTTGGTCAGGCTGAGCGCCGGCTCCGTGCGCAGGCGCAGGGTGCCTGCGCGTCGGGGAGCTGGTTCGGACGCCGATTCGAGGTGCCCGGCGAACGCGCGCCGCACCAGCTCGACCGTATGTTCGTGCTCCACGTTGCCGGCGACGGCGACCACCATGCGCTGCGGCGTGTAGCGCCGCACGTGGAACGAGTGGAGTTGGGTGCGGGTCATCGATTCGATGGATTCGACACTGCCGATCACCGGCCTGCCGACGGGATGGTCGCCGTACAGGGCGGTCAGGAACGCGTCGCCGAGGAGGTCCTCCGGGTCGTCGTCGCGCATCGAGATCTCTTCGAGGACCACCTGGCGTTCGACGTCGACGTCGGAGGACCGGCAGCGGCCGCGCAGGACGACGTCACTGACGAGGTCGATGGCGAGCGGCAGGTCGTCGTCGAGCACGTGCGCGTAGAAGCAGGTGTGCTCCTTGGACGTGAAGGCATTGAGCTCGCCGCCGACGCCGTCCATCACCTGCGCGATGTCGAGAGCGCTGCGCGACGGCGTGGCCTTGAACAGCAGGTGCTCGAGGAAGTGCGCGGCCCCGGCGACGGTGGGCTGCTCGTCACGTGATCCGACACCCACCCAGACGCCCACGGACGCGGATCGGACACCGGGAACGTATTCGGTGACCACCCGGAGCCCGCCGGGGAGCACGGTGCGCCGGACGCCGACATCCGGCTCGTGCAGGGTCGGCGCTTGGGTGAGTGCGGCAGTGCGGCTGCGATCGATCTTGGCCATGTAGTGGTTCAGCGGTCCTCGAAAGCTGGGCGTCGTCGAACGGCAAACTTTACACGCGGCCCCCGACAGCGGGTCACCAGCCTCGACGACGGGGTTGCGAGCCGATGAGCTCGCCGTTTCGGGCGACGTCGCGGCTGCGGTACACGATGTAGGGGCGGAACAGATAGCCCACGGGAGCGCTGAAGGCGTGCACGAGCCGGGTGAACGGCCAGAGGGCGAACAACACCAGCGCGATCGCGACGTGGATGTGGAAGGCGAGTGACGCCTGGGCCATGAGGTCGCCGCGGGGCTGCAGAATCCAGATCGACCGGAACCACGGCGACACCGTCTCGCGGTAGTTGCTCTCCTCGCCGACGACGCCGGATCCGAGCAGGGTGGTCGCCAGCCCGGCGACGATCGCGGCGAGCAGCACCGCGTACATCAGCTTGTCGTTCCAGGTGGTCGCCGTGAACACCGGACCCCGGGTACGGCGGCGATACACCAGAACGAGCGCACCGGCCAGGGTCGCGACACCCGCGATCGCACCGAGCACGAGGGCCTGGACGTGATAGGCGTGCTCGCTCATCCCGATCGCATCGGTCCACGACTGCGGGACGACCAGGCCGATCACGTGTCCGGCGATCACGACGAGGATGCCGAAGTGGAACAGCGGGCTGCCGATCCGCAGCAATCGGCTCTCGTAGAGCTGCGACGAGCGGGTGGTCCAGCCGAATTTGTCATAGCGGTACCGCCACCACGTGCCGACCACGAAGATCGCCAGCGTGACGTACGGCACGATGTCCCAGAAGAGTTCACCGGCGGACATGTCAGGTCGCTCCTTCTCGGCGCGGTGGAACGGTCAGGGTGAAGGGCTCGAGCCCGACGGCCTCGGCGGGCGGCCCGGCCGCGGCGAGTTGCCGCGCCCGCACCACGTCCCGGTCGGAGGCGGGCGGCAGGGTTCCGCACACGCCCGCGACGACGGCGGCGTACGGCGAGCCCGTCTCGCCGAGCGCCGCGTGCAGCATGTCGAGTGGAACCCGGTGCGCCGACAGGAGTCCCGCACCCGCGGCGGCGTCGACGAGCGCGGCGAACTCGAGCACCACCGTCAGGTGATCGGCCGATTCGTCCTTCGGCGGTTCGACGCCGGCGCGGCGGTAGGTGTCGGCGAAGGCCAGGATCTCGCGGCCGCGGTTGCGGGTGTCGCCCGCCGTCCAGTACGTCAGATACAGCGTCGTGCGGCGGCGGAGATCGAACGTCTCGACGTACTGCGCCGCCGCCACGTACGGGTCCGTCTCGCACAGGAAGCGATGCGCCTCCGCGAGGAGCCGCCCCGAATCGGGCGGTAGGTGTCCGAGGATGTCCGCGACGACGTGGAGACGCTCGTCTCGGCCGTCGTCCGGATACGCGAGCAGCAGTGCCGCCGCGTGCCACACGAGCCGGTCCCGGACGCGGTCGCGCCGACGCCGCAACAGAGGGGTCACCGCCGATCACTCCGCTCGGGAAACATTCCGGCCGGGGCGCCTTTGCCGTCCCAGTTCAGCAGGTTCACCCGGGACGGATGGCTCGCGTTGGCGGACATCTCGTCGGTGGTCTGCCGCTCGCGCAGCGCGTGGAACGTCTCGACCGCCACGGGTACCGGGCCGCCGCTGGCTTCGCCGAAGGGGCCGGACTCGTGCATGCCGGGGCCGCCCTCGAAGTCGAGTGCACATTCCGTCGCCGTCTCCTCGAGGCGGTGTCCGTCGGCGGCGTAGGCGGTGGGGATCACGTACCGTTCTTCGTATTTCGCGAGTGCCAGGAGCCGGTACATCTGGTAGATCTCTTCCTCCGTCATCCCCACCGCCTCCGGGATATGGGCCTGCGGTTCGCGACCGAGGTTGATGTCACGCATGTACGACCGCATGGCCGCGAGACGCCGCAGGACGCCGCCCACCACCTCGGTGTCGCCCGCGGTGAACAGTCCCGCCAGGTATTCGACCGGGATCCGCAACGAGTCGAGCGCACCGAACAGGTTGCCGACATCCTCGCCGTCGTGACCGTCGCGGCTGACGGCGTCGACGACGGGCGACAGCGGCGGCACGTACCAGACCATCGGCATCGTCCGGAATTCCGGATGCAGCGGCAGCGCAACCCGGCAGTCCTTGATCAGGGCGTGCACGGGCGAGTTCTGGGCCGCCTCGATCCACTCGTCCGAGATCCCTTCCGCCCGGGCGCCCTCCACGACCGCGGGGTCGCGAGGGTCGAGCAGGAGATCGAGTTGCGCCTCGTACAGGTCCGTGTCGTTCTCCACCGAGGCCGCGGCGAGGACCTTGTCGACGTCGTAGAACAGCAGGCCGATGTAGCGCAGCCGGCCGACGCACGTCTCCGCGCACACCGTCGGCAGTCCCACCTCGACGCGCGGATAGCAGAACGTGCACTTCTCGGCCTTGCCGGTCTTGTGGTTGAAATACACCTTCTTGTACGGGCATCCGGACACGCACATCCGCCATCCGCGGCACTTGTCCTGGTCGACGAGCACGATGCCGTCCTCGGACCGCTTGTACATCGCCCCCGACGGGCAGGAGGCGACGCACGACGGGTTGAGGCAGTGCTCGCAGATACGCGGCAGGTAGAACATGAACGTCTCTTCGAGTTCGAGCTTGACCTTGTCACTCACCTTCTTCAGGACCGGATCGTCCGGGAGGATCTCGGGTGAACCCGCGAGGTCGTCGTCCCAGTTCGCCGACCACTCCACCTTCATCGGCCGACCGCTGATCAGGCTGCGCGGCGCCGCGACGGGCATGTGCTCGCCGAGCGGGGCCTGGGTGAGGTTCTCGTAGTCGTAGGTCCAGGGTTCGTAGTAGTCGTCGATGGACGGCATCTTCGGGTTCGAGAAGATCCGCGAGAGCTTCTTCCACCGGCCGCCGTCACGCAGGCGCAGCCGCCCCTTGCCGTCCCGTACCCATCCGCCGCGCCACTTCTCCTGGTCCTCGTACGTGCGCGGATAGCCTTGACCGGGGCGGGTTTCCACGTTGTTGAACCACACGTACTCGGTGCCCGAGCGATTGGTCCACGCCTGCTTGCACGTCACCGAACAGGTGTGGCAGCCGATGCACTTGTCGAGATTCATCACCATCGCGAGCTGAGCCATGACACGCATCAGTACGTCACCTCCTGCGAGCGACGACGCACCACCGTCACCTCGTCGCGTTGGTTTCCGGTGGGCCCGAGGTAATTGAACGCGAACGACGTCTGGGCGTAGCCACCGGCCAGGTGGGATGGTTTGATCAGCAGCCTGGTCAGCGAGTTGTGGATGCCCCCACGCTTTCCGGTGGTCTCGGTGAGCGGCACGTCGATGGTGCGTTCCTGCGCGTGGTACACGTAGACGACACCGTCCGGCATCCGATGCGAGACGATCGCCCGGCACACCACCACGCCGTTGCGGTTGACCGCCTCCACCCAGTCGTTGTCGCGCACCTCGATCTTCGCGGCGTCGTTCGGGCTCATCCACATGGTGGGCCCACCCCGGGACAGCGACAGCATGAACAGGTTGTCCTGGTACTCGGAGTGGATCGACCACTTCGAGTGCGGGGTCAGATAGCGCACGCTCAGCCCGATCCCGCCCTGCCGATCGCCCACGGCGGGTTCGCCGAACAACCGGGCCATGTCGAGCGGCGGGCGGTAGATGGGCAATTGCTCCCCCAGTTCCTCGATCCAGTCGTGGTCGAGGAAGAAGTGCATGCGCCCGGTCAGCGTGTGAAATGGCTTCAGTTCCTCGATATTCACTGTGAACGGTGCGTACCGGCGGCCGCCGGTCTCGCTGCCCGACCATTCGGGGCTGGTGATCACCGGAACAGGCCGGGCCTGGGTGTCGGCGAACGTGATCCGGCGCTCCTCGCTCCCCTCGGCGAGGTGCGCGAGCGGCGTGCCCGTCCGCTTCTCCAGTTCGCGGAATCCCTGGACGGCGAGTCTGCCGTTCGACGTCCCCGACAACGCGAGGATGGTCTCGGCCATCTTCTCTGCGGTGTCGAGCGCCGGACGACCCGCGGCGACGCCGGAGTCGAGGACGCCGTGCTCGGCGGCGAGTTCTCGTACCTCCCGGTCCGGATGCGTGGTGACGCCTTTGGTGGTGAGCCCCGCCGACTCGACGAGCGGCCCCAGCGCCGCCCACTTCTCGGCGACGGCGGGATAGTCCCGTTCGACCACCACCAGCGGCCCCATCGTCTTGCCCGGGACGGGCGTCTGACCGTGTGCGCGCCAATCCTGTTCGGTGCCGCCCCGGTATGCCATCGCTCCCGGGGTGTCGTGCTGCAACGTGCCCATCACGACGTCGCGGCGCACACCGAGGTGCCGCCGCGCCAGCACGCTGAACGCCTGCGCCACCGCACCGAAAGCGTCGAAATCGGAACGGGTTTCCCACGGCGGGTCGATCGCCGCGGTGAAGGCATGCAGGTACGGGTGCATGTCGGTGCTGGACAGGTCGGACTTCTCGTACCAGGTCRCGGCGGGGAGGACGACGTCCGACAGCAACGTGGTGGACGTCATCCGGAAGTCGATCGACATCAGCAGGTCGAGTTTGCCCTCCGGGATGTCGTCGCGCCAGGTGACGTCGTTCGGACGAAGGTTCTCGGGGGTGGGCTCCGCCTGCAGATTCGACGTCGTGCCCAGGAGATGCCGGAGAAAGTACTCGTTGCCCTTGCTCGACGAACCGAGCAGGTTCGCGCGCCACACACTCAGCACGCGCGGCCAGTTCCGCGGATCGTCCGGGTCGGTGAGCGCGAATTTCAGCTCCCCCGAAGCCAATCGGCTCGTGACGTGCTCCACGACGTCACGCCCCTCGGCCTCGGCCTCGTCCGCCAGGACGAGGCTGGAGCGGTCGAACTGCGGGTAGAACGGCGTCCACCCCATCGAGACGGCCGACGTCATCACGTCCATCGTGTGCCTGCCCCGGAAGTTTCCCCGGCCGGTGGGGCTCGCGAGGGCGTCGGCGCGGTACCCGTCGTACCGCCACTGGTCGGTGTGGACGTACCAATACGACGTGCCCGCCATCTGGCGCGGCGGGCGACTCCAGTCGGTGCCCATCGCGACCGTCGCCCATCCCGTGACGGGACGGCACTTCTCCTGCCCGACGTAGTGGGCCCACCCGCCGCCGTTGCGGCCCATCGACCCGGTGAGCAACAGCAGGCTCAGCACCGCCCGGTACGTCGCGTCGCCGTGGAACCACTGGCAGATCCCGGCGCCCATGATGATCATCGAACGCCCGCCCGAGTCGACGGCGTTGGTCGCGAACTCGCGGGCGATCCGGATCACCTGCGCCGCCGCGACCCCGGTGATCGGTTCCTGCCACGCCGGTGTGTATGGGACGGCCGCGTCGTCGAAGCCGCCGGGCCACTCGCCGGGAAGCCCGGGTCGAGCAACGCCGTACTGGGCGAGCAGGAGGTCGAAGACAGTGCACACCCGGAGGTCGCCGACCCGGCGAACCGGCACACCGCGCACCAGCGTCTCGCCGTGGCCGTCCGGGGTGTCGAACCGCGGCAGGTGCACGGCGGCGGTCTCGCCCTCGCCGTCGGGCGCGGCGACCGTCAGCGCGGGAACGACGTCACCGAGGTCCAGATTCCATTTCCCCACGCCCTCGTCGCCGTAGCGGAATCCGAGGGAGCCGTGCGGCACCACCACCTCGCCCGTCGCGCCGTCCACCAGGACGGGTTTGAACGCGGCGTTCTCGCTCGTGTCCCCGAGATCCGCGGCGGTGAGATTCTTTCCCGAAACGAGGCGGCCGTCGCGTTCCTCGAGCGCGATCAGGAACGGCAGGTCCGTGTACTGCCGCACGTAGTCGACGAAGAACGGTTCGCGCCGCGTCACGAAGAACTCCGACAGGATCACGTGTCCCATCGCCATCGCCATCGCGCCGTCCGTGCCCGCCGCGCACGGCATCCACTCGTCGGCGAATTTCGTGTTGTCGGCGTAATCGGGGCTGATCGACACGACTTTCGTGCCGCGATACCGCACCTCGGCCATCCAGTGGGCGTCGGGAGTCCGGGTGACCGGGACGTTGGACCCCCACATCATCAGATACGCCGCGTCCCACCAGTCTCCGGACTCGGGAACGTCGGTCTGATCCCCGAACACCTGCGGCGACGCGACCGGAAGATCGGCGTACCAATCGTAGAACGAGGTCATGACGCCACCGAGAAGTTCGACGAACCGCGATCCCGCGGCGAACGACACCATCGACATCGCGGGAATCGGCGAGAACCCGGCGATCCGGTCGGGGCCGTATTCCCTGATCGTGTGCACGTGCGCCGCGGCGATCATCTCGGTGGCCTCGGCCCAGGTGACCCGCACGAGCCCGCCCTTGCCCCTGGCCTGCTGATACTTCCGGCGACGCGCGGGGTCGGCCTGGATGTCGGCCCACGCGTCCACCGGATCACCGAGACGCTCACGCGCCTCCCGGTACATTTCGACGAGAACACCGCGCGCGTAGGGATACCGCACGCGTGTCGGCGAGTACGTGTACCAGGAGAACGCCGCACCGCGGGGGCAGCCGCGGGGTTCGTACTCGGGGCGGTCCGGACCCACCGACGGGTAGTCGGTTTCCTGGGTCTCCCACGTGATGATCCCGTCCTTGACGTAGATCTTCCACGAACACGATCCGGTGCAGTTCACCCCGTGGGTGGACCGCACCACCTTGTCGTGGCTCCAGCGGTCCCGGTAGAAGACGTCGCCCTGCCGCCCGCCTTCCCGGGTGACGGTGCGCAGGTCGTCCGAGAACACACCCGGGGTGAAGAACCGCCCTCCCCTGAGCAGGGCTTCCTCCGCGGGACCACCGGTGTGCGGGATGACCACGTCTGCTCTCCTTCAGGTCGAGTGGGCCGACGCCGGACTCGGGGTCCGCGTCGAATTCGATACCTCACGAAGTCCTGAACGCACCCGTCCATGGAACCGCAGTTGCCGCGGGATCGTGGCGAATCGGACAAACACCGGAATCGGATCGACGCGCTCGCCGGGTCAGTGCCGCGTATCGCCGGACCGCAGGTCGGTCGCCGCCAGCACCGCGATGCGCTCGATGCGCTGGCCCGGCCGGATCATGTCCCGCGCCTCCAGCATCCTCGTGCGGGACGCGAGCGCGGGACCGAACGGCACGTCCTCCGACGCCACCACGTCCACCCGCAGTCCCCGTTCCTCGAGCATCGCCCGCGTCTTGCCCACTCCGTTGAGCGTCGACTGGACGAGGAGCAGGGTGCCACCGGGAGCGAGGAGGTCCGGGGTTTCGCTGCAGATCCGGTCCAGCACGGCGCGCCCGTCGACGCCCCCGTCCCAAGCCCGCGCGAGGACCCGGCCCGGCCTGCCGTCGTCGGTCGCCGGCGCGTACGGCGGGTTGGCCACCACCACGTCGAAGCGAAGGGTCCGGACGGACTCCACCAGATCGCCCCGCACCACACGGATCGTCCGCCGGTTCAGTGTGGCATTGAGCCACGTACTGATCGCGGCGCGGCGGGACACGTCGACCGCGGTCACCCAGCCGGCCCCCGCCGCACACGCCTGGACACTCAACACGCCTGTGCCGCAGCAGAGATCGAGCACACGGGTGCCCGGCCCGAGTTCTCGGGCGGCCAGCACCTCAGCGAGCAGCCACGTGTCGCGCTGGGGGCGATACACCCCGGGTAGACGAACGAGCATGATCGGCTCCCTCCCTCGCCGTTCCCTACAAGCGTGGCCAGTACCGCGAGTTACACGCAACTCGACACGGCCCAATTCACCCGTTGTTCACGTCCACCCCCCTTCGCCGTCGGCCGGGGCCGAAAACGGGTACTCCTCCTCCGTGCCACATTCCTTCTCAGCCGATTCCGACGCCCCGGTGGGGACCGTGTGGGCGCTCGTCGCTCGGCCCTCGCGCTGGCCCGAGTGGGCGCCGCACATGCGCGGCGCGTGGGGTCTCGGTTCCCCCGAGGTCGAGGCCGGCCGGTGCGGCGCGGCCCGATTGCTCTGGATCGTGCCGGTTCCCGTATCCATCTCGGCCACGACACCCGGCCGCTCCTGGACCTGGCGGGTGGGACCGATGACGCTCGATCACCTCGTCGAGCCCCGCGGCACCGGTTCGCGGATCACGATGACGATGTCCGCGCCCGGGCCACTCGATGCGATGCTCGGCATCACCTACGGCCCGGTCGTGCGGACCCTCGTCCGCCGGCTCGCCCGCGTCGCGGGCGAACGCTAGGCCGGTCGTCGCAGGTACAGATCGCGCAGCAGCGCCACTTCGGCACCGTGGTGGATGACCTCGCGATTGATGTGCAACACCAGCGCCGCCATCGGGTAGTCCGCGAACGGTCCTTCGCTGGGCCCACACGGCTCGGCGAGGCCGCTGGTTCCCAGGCCCCGCACGCCTTCGCACCAGGCGTCGTACTGCTCGTCGAGTTGGATGAGCGCCCGCGCGGCGGTGCCAGCGTAGTCGAACGTCTCATAGTCCATGAGCGGGCCGCCGAAGTGATTTCCGATCCGCATGCCCAAGACACCGACGATGATGTGCCCGAGCCGCCAGGCGATGGTCGTGATCGGCGGCGAGTCCGGCGCGGGAAAGGCGAAGTCGATGGTGAACTCGCCGCTGCCGGCCTGAACGGGAGCCTGCGAGCGGCCTCTCGGTCTCACACTCCAGCAGTCCGGGGCAGGCTCCCAGACGTACTCCTCATCGGTCAGCCCCGCCAGCCGTGGGCGCAATTGATGGTCCCAGTGCCAGCTGAGCTGATCGGCAAGTTCGTGCGGCCAGTCCATTCGTGCTCCCCTCTCCCGGTCGCCAACCGGACGTCGGAATATCTCGTGACGTGCTACCGCGCAGCGTCCCGGATCCGGACACCCGGATGGTTGGCCCGCAGATTCATTGCGGCCAGCGTGACCGTCCGTTCGATCCGCCGCTCCCTGGTGTCCGCCTTCTTGGTCCGCACCGAACTCGCCCGGATCGGCACGGAACTCACCCACCAATACTCCGGCAATACTCCGGCGAGAACGGTCACTCGGCCAGGTAACGCTCCACGGTCTCGACCTTCGCCCGAAGCTGACCGCTGCGCGCCGGCCGGATATCCGCCTTCAGCACCAGACTGACCCGCGGAAACTGTTCCAGCAGAACGTCCGTCGCGCGCTTCACGACTGCCATCACCTCGTCCCACTCACCCTCGACGGTGGTGAACATCGACGTGGTCTCGTTGGGCAGCCCGGATTCGCGGACAACACGCACGGCCGCGGCGACCGCGGCACCGACACTGTCGGAGTCCCCGCCCATCGGGCTGACGCTGAATGCCACCAGCATGCGCTCTCCTTGCCGTGGGGATCGATGACCACCATTGAATCACCTCGTCCGCTCCCGCTAGGCCGTTCGGGGCAGGGACCCGGTAGCCGTGTCGGCGTGCGCCTGCCGCCGCAACGCCTCCAGGTTCTGCCGCATCTGCGGCCGCATGTCGCGGTGCTGCGGCTGGAGGTGTGAGTAGAGCGAGAGCAGCGGGCGGTACGGCAGTACGTCGATCCGATAGGAGTGCGTCACCCGGGTCCCGTCGCCGTCCGCCCTGAACGTGTACGACCAGGTGGTCGAGTCGTGGTACAGCGGGTTGCGCCGATCCGACACCGTGTGGAATGCGAATTTCCTGCCCGGATCGGCGGCGGTCACCTCGCAGACGCGGGACCACCGCATGTGATGTGCGCGGTTGTGTCCCCGGAATCGGGCGCCCACGGCCCCCGGCGACCGTCCCGGTAGCCACGCGCAGCTGCGGCACTCGGGGCTGCGTTCGGTGATGCGGGTGACGTCGGCGACCACGTCGTACAGCGGCCGGGCCGGGACGTCGATCCACAATTCTGCCGAGCCCTCGGTAAGGGCCGGCCGGTGGTGCCGCGGACTCACGTCGAGGTCGGCGCCCCACCGGGCGGCGCACGCCCGCCGATACGGTCGTTTGAACGCATGGAGCAGCATGAACCGGGTGGCGGGACCGACCTTGCGAACGGTGACGTCGTAGTCCTCCCGATCGACACCGTCGACAAGCCAGTGAGCTTCGATCCCCAGCTCCCGCTTGGTCTTCGAGGCAATGAACACCTCCTGCTCCACGTCGTCCCACTGACCACGGGTCAGGGTTCGGGCGACGACCGGCATCATCTCGTCCTCCTCCCGCTGCAGATGCGGCAGCAGAACCTGCCCGAGAGCGGCGAGGGAACGCGAAAGTTCCTCTCGGGCAGCCGGATGCGCACGATATTCGGTTGCCGCGGCGGCGACCCGCTCCATCTCGGGGACGATTCGCGCATGATCGGCGTCCATCACGTCGAGCAGCGGCCCGGCGTCCGGGTTCAACTCGCGGACCAGCGGCCACAGCCCACGGTCCTCGCCGCTGTGGTGCAGGTGCAGGAAATGCATCATCCACACGAGATGATCGGCGAGGGCGACCCGTTGGGTCTGCGCGGGCGGAGGTGCCATGTGCAGCGCCTCCGCGGCGCGAGCGATATCGCGGCGCAGCGCGTTGTGGACGATGCGCATGATGCGAGTGTCGGCAGAATGCCGAGTGTCGGTAGTCATGACCTACTCCAGACAAAGGCGCCGGTGTGTCACACCGGGCGGTCGAGGATTTCTTCGATGCGGTCGATCAACCATGACTCGTAACGGACACGGCTCCAACCGCATTCGTCCACGAGCAGGGCGTAGACCTGGTCGTGGGCCTGGACCCACAGTTCGTCGACCTGACCGGGATCGGCGTGACGACCCACGATCAGGTCTGCGACGTCGGCGACCGAGCGCCTGCGCTGCCCTTCCAGGTCGGCGGCCACCGCTGCGAGCGTGGCATCCGTCGTCGCACCCTGGCGGATTGCGACGGCCAGGCGGTAGATGCGCTCGTTGATCGTGGCGATCATGCGCGCACCCGACTCGATGCGGTCACTGGTCGTGCGCCCCGTTCGGATCGCCGTGTAGACGGGCCGGTCGGCCAACGGCACCTCAGCGTCGTCTCCGACGATGGCAACCTCCAGTGCCGACTTCAACAGGTCGGCCTTGGATCCGAATGTCGCGTAGACGGTTTCGACGGAAACCTCCGCGGCCCGCGCGACATCCCGCACTCCTGTCGCGACCCAGCCGCGCTCGGCGAACAACCGGGTGGCGGCCTCGAGCACGACCGCCCGCGTCTTCGCCGCCTGCATGCGGCGTAGCGGAGATCGGTACCGGCGGGTCCCGGATCCGCCCGGCACCGCCGAGTCGTGCTCGACCGTTGCCATACCCAATCTTAGAACGCATGAGTTTTCAATACAACCCTGTTCAAGTCATTTCGGCGACGCGCCCGTCCGTACCCGAACACGGTCGAGGAGCGCCCCTTCCAGGCACAGTGTGGCCGGTCCGAGAACCGCGACCGACCGGGTGGTGCCGGCGACCGTGTACGAGCGGCGGGAACCGGACTCCGCGGGCGAGGACGGCGCCTACCTGACGGTGTCCGGTCAGGCACTCGCCGACCTCGACACCCTCGGCGTCGGCGTCACACTCCGCGCCACGGGGCTTCCGGTCCACACGATCTCGGTGACCACCGACGGCCGGAGTCGACGCGCACCCCTGACACCTGTCGACGGGATCGGCCACCACAACTTCTGGCGTCGCGACCTCATCGGCGCACTGCATCGGCAGTGCCGAGAACTCGGCGCCACCATCGTCCACGGCGCGACCGCCACCGCGGTGGACACCTCCCCCGACGGTGCGCGACTGCACACGGCCGACGGCCGGGTTGTCGACTCGGACGTGCTCGTCGGGTGCGACGGAATGTCCTCGATCGTGCGCGGAGAGATCATCGTCGGCCCGACCGGAGCGGTCTACGACGACCAGGTCGTGCTCTACGCCCACCACACCGGCATCCCCGGCCACACCGACCCCGAACCCGGGCTGCTGTCGTTCTTCCGCCACGCAGAACACACCTTCGGCATTCTCGACGGTGGCGGCACGGGGACCTTCTGGTTCGCCCGGCTGACCCGCCCGGCGCTCCCCCCGGCCGGCGTCGGCCTGCACCCCTCGCAGGATTAGACGCGCGAGCTGACCGCCGCATTCCCCGCCCCGGTCGCCGGCGTCCGCCCCATCTCGAGGCGACCCCGACGATCTTCGCCTGCAACGCCGATCGCGTACCCGACCTACCTTCCTGGGTGATCAACGGGCCATGATCATCGGTGACGCCGCCCACGGCATGTCACCGGCAGCGGGCCAGGGCGCCTCCCCCGCCATCGACGACGCCCTCACCACCGCAGCCGTCCTCGACCCGCGCACCCCCGCATCGAAGTACTCCTCCGCGATAAGCCGACGCCGCACCGTCGCCGACGAGGCCCGCAGCGCGCCCGCCCGCCGGCCGCAGAACTGAAGCTGGCATTCCTGCGACGCCTCGGCGTCGCGCCCGACCAATACAGGCGACACTTCGCCGCCACCGCACCCTGATCCCACAGTGCAAGGACAAGGCCGTGAGCACCGTCGATTCGGAACGCCCCACCCGGCGCGCCGCCCTGACCCACCGCACGTTCGTGGTCCACTACCTGCAGATTTGCTCGCGATGCTGGCGGGGATGGCAGCATTCGCGCCCCTGTCGGCGCTCGTCGGCGACGATGCACGAATCGAAGTGCACGCGTTGCTGATGGCTACCTCGATGACCGCGGGAATGGCCGCATGGATGGCATGGCGGCGCCATTCGTGGCCGCGATCGCCGAAATGGGGCTGGCGATGCACCTCGCGTTCGTCGTGCTGTTCCCACTGCTGTGGCTCGATCTGCTCTCGGGCGACGGTCTGATGCTCGCCGGCCACGTGCTGATGCTCCCCGCAATGGTAGTGGCCATGCTGCATCGCAGGGAGGAATACGTCGGGGCGTGTTGACTCTCCCGCCGACTTCGCTACATCGCCTCTGTCTACGGATCCGGAGAGTCGCACCTGACACCGAACAATCTCACTGCCGGCCTTCCTCGATCGAATTACCTACTTTCCAACGGTTTTCACTGTTGCCGACCCGGCGGAATGATATCGGCGCGGGTGTCTGCAGCGATCCAAATATCGTCGAGGATCTCGTCAGAGCGGTCGGATAAATGTGCGCCTGGAGACCACTACCACCAGGCGCCGAGTCCGCCCGCCCCGTCTGGCCGACCTGATCGCTTGCCCGACTTGTCCTATCCGGGACTTTCGGCCTCGCGCGGATGTCCGCGCGTCCTGTACAACTGAATGGGAGATGCCAGATTGTGACATGAACCACACCTGACCGTTATCTTACGACTCGATTACCTAGAGCTGAATACAAGGTTCCCGGGAACCCCGCAGTGGCAGTGCGGGTGTGCGAGCGGGGCCGGAAGGGACACCCGACATGCTGCTGCCGATGTCGCCGACCGATTCACTGTTCCTCCTCGGCGAGTCGCGGGAACATCCGATGCACGTCGGCGGCCTGGCAGTATTCACTCCACCGGACGGCACCGACGCAGCCGACATCGGAGCGATGTTCGAGACGGCTGCAACCTCCGACGAGGTGGCACCGCTCTTCCGCAAGCAGGCCCGACGATCGGTAACCACCCTGGGACAGTGGGGTTGGGACACCGCGACCGACGTCGACGTCGATTACCACGTGCACCGCAACGCCCTCCCCCAACCGGGTGGCATGCCCGAACTGATGACCCTGGTGGCCCGACTGCACGGGACCTCACTCGACCGCACCCGCCCACTGTGGGAGATGCACCTGATCGAAGGCCTCGCCGACGGCCGCTACGCGGTATACACCAAGATCCACCACGCCCTCGCCGACGGCGCATCCGCGATGAACCTGTTGCGCCGCAGCATGAGCGAGGACCCCACCCGCACTGGCATGCCCGCCCCCTGGCAACCCGCCGCACCCGCGACCGCGACCGACGCAGCCCCGCCAGAACCTGGATCATCGACGCCGCCGAACCTGCGTGACCTTCCGGGCCAGGTCCTGCGCGGCGCCCGCAACGCGTCGAGCGAGGTCGCCGGCCTGGCACCGGTGCTGGCCGGCACCGTGGAACGCGCCCTACGCGCCAAAGGCGGCCCCCTGTCGACGCAGGCACCGCACACCATGTTCAACGTCGCGATCGGGGGCGCCCGCCACTTCGCCGCCCGCACCTGGCCACTCGAACGGATACGGCTGCTCGCCAAGCACGCCGACGCCACCGTCAACGACATCATCCTCGCGATGTCCGCAGGGGCACTGCGCGGCTACCTGCACGACCTCGGTGCGCTGCCCGCCGAACCGCTGATCGCCATGGTCCCGGTGTCCCTGCGCCCCAACACCGATACGGAATCCGCAAACGGGAACCGGATCGGGGTCCTGATGTGCAACCTCGCCACCCACCTACCGGACCCCGCCCACCGCCTCGACACCGTGCGCACCTGCATGCGCGAAGGCAAACACGCCCTCCGCGCGATGAGCCCCGCCCAAGTGCTGGCGATGAGCGCCGTCGGCGCCGCCCCCCTCGGTATCGAAATGCTCCTCGGCCGCCGAGGACCACAGCGGCCGCCGTTCAACCTGGTGATCTCCAACGTCGCCGGACCCGACACCCCGCTGTACTGGAACGGCGCCCACCTCGACTCCCTCTACCCCCTGTCGATCCCGGTCACCGGACAAGCCCTGAACATCACCTGCACCAGCAGCGACGACCAACTCGTGTTCGGGTTGACCGGCTGCAGGCGCACCGTCCCGAACCTGCACCCGATGCTCGACCACCTCGACACCGAACTCGGAGCCCTCGAACGCGTCGTCGGCCTATGACTCCACCGGCGCCACCGACACAACACCGGCGTCCGCCCAGTAGAAGGAATTCCATCAACATCCACAAGGCACTGCTCATACTGCTACTCGGCGGCACCGCCGCCGTCCACGCGATCCTCCGCCGCCCTACCCCGCGCCGCCGCGGACACGGCGTCCCCTTCCACGCCAACGGCTGACACCCACCACCTCCATCATCTCCCCCGAACCTCGACAGTCAGGAACGGCCGTCCGACCGCCTTCGTTCGCGCTGCGAGGCCATTTCGGGGGAAGGACAGCTCGTCCCGGGTGGTCGGCGGCCGGGAAACAATCGAACGCTGGTGACCGTTCCCATTCGACAGGACCCTTTCGCTGCCCGCAGCCGACCTGCGGGCATCGAGTATCGCCGTCCCTCGACCGCGAACACTTCGGCTATGGATTCGACTGCTGACCTGTCTCGGGCATGAGGTCTTTTTCTGCCAAGAATGTCCTTGTGTCGACCGAGGCGCGCATTGTGCACTGGACGTAGAGTGGGTTTGCAAAAGCGACTGAGGAGTTGGAATGGCGCGCCAAATAGTTGTCGAACACGTTGACGATATCGACGGAACTTCCATAGCGGAGGGAAAGGGAGAGACAATCGCCTTCTCCGTRAATGGAATCGACTACSAGATCGACTTRTCGGCGAAGAATGCGAAGGAGTTCCACAASAAACTCGAYCACTACATCGATCACGCCACAAAGGTRGGTGGYCGCAMGARTCGATCCGCRGGCACACTSACGTCGGGTGGTGGCGTCACGCAGAAACCTGTGCGGCGGGACCGTGACCAGGTGAGGGCAGTGCGGGAATGGGCACAGAAACAGGGCTATGACATCGGGGGCCGAGGGCGCATTCCCATCGAGATCACAGAAGCGTACGACGCTGCTCATTGACGACCGCCACGAGAGCGCCGTTGCTGGAATGGGAGGGCTGAGGAGCGAGCGGAATTCGCACATGGAGCGTCGGCGGGAGCCGCGCACTAATTTGCCGAACACATTCACCCCCTCGTCAGAATCTCACCCATTCTGGAGAACACAGAAAAAGCCATCATTGTGCTAATCGGCGGTGTTGCTCCAGCGCGCACACGATCACGCCAACCCCGACATGAGACGCCCAATCGGATGCGGCTGAATATCAGAAGTCACGGCGCCACCCGGTCGACGGCGTCGATAGAAGACGGCGATCGACCGGGGCAGCCGGGGGTTTCGCGTTGTCCACTATTCGGCAGGGCAACCCGTTGCGAAGTCATACGTCAGCCATGAACGCCGTCTGCGTCCGTGGGATACCCGAAGGCGACGGCGCTGACCGAATAGTCCTCTGTCGCGCATCATTCGGGTCGACGAGAACGAGCACGAGCAACCAGCACCACGCCCGAGACGAGAAACCCGGCGGTGGTCACCGCGACCACAACCTTCGCCGGCGCGGTCATCACACCGGTCCCGAGCACGAACGCGACACCTGACACCCCACCCATCGCCAGGCAAACCCCTCCCGCCAACGCCGTCACAACCCGGACCACCGGCACCGTCCCCAGTACTCTTCGCGGACCCATCACGTCACGCCGCCCAACCGCACCATGCCGATGCCGCGGCGTCGATTCGGTGGTCGAAACGTTGCCGCCGACCGCGAAGGTGCGGGGCCGCTGGGTTCCTCCGCGCATCGGCGGGCCCGTCACGGTGTGCGGGGATCGTCTTCGGCGGCGAGACATGGAAGTTGCCGTTCGGCGGTGAGGACCGCGACGACCACTGCGATGTCGGTCAAGGGCAGATATTTGGTCAACCGCCTCGGCCGCGACTCAGAACTCGCCGACATCGGGATGCGATCGGGGCGTGGGTTGCGGGATTCCTGATTCGTCATGAGTGCGGTGCCTCGTCCAGTTGATGTACTTGACGGTACGGGGAGCGAATTACCATCATTGCGGCCTGGAGCAACCAGTGCGTTTCGCGAAGGTGAGGTCGACATGACTTCTGCTCCAGCTCGCCGCCACACTCCCCGATATTGACCTGCTCAAGCTCTTCTTCGAACGGCTTGGACGAACAGTGCGGGCCCGATTGCCGTATACCGCGGCGATCGTGCGCTCGAGGCAGCGGCATGGCAGACATTGCGGCACTGGCGTGGACGCCGCCGTCGACTGTCCAGAGCCGAATTCTCGAGGGATGATCGTGGGGTGAGCAACGGCGAAGCAGTCCATCCGAACACCGACGTGCACGTGGAGGACGGTTCGCGCGACGGTCGCGTCCTCGCGCCCCCGCCGACCATTCCCGGGGCGCCACCTGCCGCGACCAGCACAGTGCCGAGTGCGCTCGCCGACGGGCTCCCCGAAAATCGCTATCTGAACCGTGAACTCAGTTGGCTCGATTTCAATTCACGRGTACTTGCACTCGCCGAGGACACGTCGCTGCCGCTGCTCGAGCGCGCCAARTTCCTCGCCATCTTCGCCTCCAACCTGGACGAGTTCTTCATGGTCCGGGTCGCGGGACTCAAGCGCCGCGACGAGACCGGCCTGTCCGTGCGGTCAGCCGACGGCCTCTCCCCTCGCGAGCAACTCTCGCTGATCGCGACCCGCACCCAGGAGATCTCGGAGAAGGCCGCGCGGGTGTTCCTCGACTCCGTGCGTCCTGCGCTTGCCGCCGAAGGGATCTCCATCATCAAATGGGACGAACTCACCGACGACGACCGCGACCGCCTGTCGGTGCACTTCCAGGACCAGATCTTCCCCGTCCTCACCCCGCTCGCCGTCGACCATGCCCACCCGTTCCCCTACATCAGCGGCCTGAGTCTCAACCTCGCCGTGACAGTGAAAGATGCACTCACCGGTGGCGAACACTTTGCGAGGGTCAAGGTTCCGGACAACGTRGGCAGGTTCGTCCGCGTCCGCCGCGACGAGACACCGTCCTCCATCGACGCRTTCCTGCCCCTGGAAGATCTGATCTCCGCCCACCTCGACATGCTGTTCCCGGGCATGGAGATCGTCGARCACCACGCSTTCCGCATYACCCGCAACGCCGACTTCGAGGTCGAGGAAGACCGCGACGARGAYCTYCTGCAGGCCCTCGAGCGGGAACTCGCACGGCGACGATTCGGMTCCCCCGTCCGGCTCGAGGTCGCSGACGACATGACCGAACACATGCTCGACCTCCTGCTGCGCGAACTCGACGTCGACCCCGGCGACGTCATCCAGGTGCCCGGACTGCTGGATCTGTCGTGCCTCTGGCAGGTGTACGCCGTCGACCGGCCCGCACTCAAGGACGCACCGTTCGTGCCCGCAACGCATCCGGCRTTCGGCGAGCGGGAAACACCCAAGAGCGTCTTCTCCACCCTCCGCGACGGCGACGTCCTGGTCCACCACCCGTACGACTCGTTCTCCACCAGCGTGCARCGCTTCATCGARCAGGCMGCSGCCGACCCCCAGGTTYTGGCSATCAAGCAGACGCTCTACCGCACKTCCGGCGACTCCCCCATCGTCGACGCCCTGATCACCGCCGCCGAGGCCGGCAAACAGGTYGTCGCACTGGTCGAGATCAAGGCGMGATTCGACGAGCAGGCGAACATCAAATGGGCCCGCAAACTCGAAMAMGCSGGYGTRCACGTGGYGTACGGACTGGTCGGGCTCAAGACCCACTGCAAGACSTGCCTCGTCGTCCGCCGCGAGGGGTCCACCATCCGSCGTTACTGCCACATCGGCACCGGMAACTACCACCCCAAGACCGCCCGGCTGTACGAAGACATCGGTCTGCTCACCGCGGCACCGGAGATCGGCGCCGACCTCACCGACCTGTTCAACTCCCTCACCGGCTACTCACGGAAAACCCAGTATCGCAAYCTCCTCGTCGCGCCCTACGGCATACGGCGGGGCATCATCGAGCGGATCGACGGCGAAGTGGCGCGCGCACTTCGCGGCGAGGACGCGGGTATTCGCTTGAAGGCGAACGCGTTAGTGGACGAACAGGTGATCGACTCGCTCTATCGCGCATCGCAGGCCGGTGTGCCCGTGCAGATCGTCGTCCGCGGCATTTGCACGCTGAAACCCGGGGTGCCAGGACTGAGCGAGAACATCCACGTCCGGTCGATCCTCGGGCGCTTTCTCGAACATTCGCGAATCCTGCACTTCCGTGGGGCGGGCGAGTTCTGGATCGCCAGCGCAGACATGATGCACCGCAACCTCGACCGTAGGGTGGAGGCCGGGGTTCAGGTGAAAGATCCCCGGCTCACCGCGCAGTTGGGCGACCTCTTCGATTCGGCGCTGGATCCGAAGACCCGGTGCTGGGTGCTGCACCTCGACGGCAGCTGGGTGGCGTCCCCCGCGCACGGCGAGGACGTCCGCGAACATCAGGAGGCCCTCATGCGAACTCGAGCCGGCAGCGGGTCCTGACCACGGGACGGCACCGGTGGCTCACCGGTCCACCCGCCGCCGCGTGATCGCCAGCAGTTGGTCACCGGCACTGAGGGAGATGCGCTGGTCCGCTGCGGGCGCCGGCTGACGCACGACCGCCGCTGTCGTTTCTCCGCGACGTGCCACAGGTAGGCGAACAGTCGCCGTGGTTCCGTCGCCGAAGCGTGTGTTCACCATGGTGAACGCTCCAGATTTCGATCCGCCCTCGCCCTGCTTTTCGCCGCCTGCCGACTACCCCTCAGTGCTCTCGGCGCCGGTGGGTCCCATCCCGGTGAGGGCTGGGATCGACGGTCACCTCGTCGGTGTCGGCGAAGACCAGGCGTCCGTCGTCGAGGGCGATCGCCCACCGATGCGCCGGCGCCCACTCGTGCCCGGTGCCGCCCGACTCGGTCAGGGCCGCGTAGTCCTCGACGATCTCGCCGGTGACGTCGGCCTCGGACTTTCTGCGGACAAGTACCCGAGTGCCGACCGTCAATTCGGGGTCGGGCCCCGGCCCGTCGTCGCCTGTGTCGCCCATCATGCACCTCTTCGTTCAGCGAACCTCGTCAGAGCATATGCACGCAAACGTCTCCGGGCGACCCGGTCTGCGAAGTGCGCATGCAGCTGTTACTCACGCGTACAGTCATTTTGACTCTTCCACGCCGGTTGCCACGGGCGGGGTGCTGGTGCACGATCGGCGGCGGGCGGACAACACACCATGTTCCACATTCTGGCGGTCGAGGGCCTATAACCCCTGTCTCCAACCTCAGAATCAACCCACGCCGTGGTCGGCGGCAGTGCCGCATAGAAGCAGCACGTGCGGCGGGAAGGTCGTGTCGACAGATCTGAGTACACACTCAGGCCTGGTCAGCGCAGCAACTCTGAAGCCAACAGCCCCGTCCGAAGCGCTTCATACTCGCCGTCGTCGAGAGCAAGTAGCGGGGACCTCACGGTTCTGTTCTGCAGGACAGCGAGCAACTGCAGCGCCCCTTTGACCGTCGTCGCACCGTAATTGGGGACACCCATTACCGCACGCAGAGCCGGCTGCAGGCGGGCATTGATCGCCCGCGCGGTTTCGACGTCCCCCGAGAAGAAGGCCTCGATCATGGCGCGGATCTCGTCGCCCGCCACGTGACCGAGAACAGAGACGACCCCGCATGCCCCGTACGCGAGGAAACCCAGGGTGAGGCTGTCGTCTCCCGAGTACACCGCGTAGCCCAATTCGCGCAGCATGATCGCTTGTGTGGGGTCTCCAGCTGCATCTTTCACCGCGACCACGGACGGCCAGTCCGCCATCGCCTCGAATGTCGAGGGTGCCAGCTTGGTGCCGGCCCGGCTCGGGATGTCGTAGAGCATGAGAGGGGCATCGACGGCATCCACTACGTAGCGAAAATGTTGCAGTATCCCGCCTTGACTCGGCTTGTTGTAGTACGGCGTTACCAGCAGCAGCCCGTCGGCACCCTGCTTGACAGCCTGGCGCGCCAATTCCAGCGTGTGGCGGGTGTCGTTTGTGCCCACCCCGGCAATGATCTTGGCGCGGTCGCCTACCGCGTCCTTGACCGCTCGCAGTATCCGACCATCTTCGACAGTGGTAGTCGTGGCGGCCTCACCGGTTGTCCCGGAGACGACGAGTCCATCGTGTCCGTGGTCGACCAAGTGTCGGGCGATCCGAGCAGTCGCCTCCTCATCGATCTCGCCATCGACGGTGAATGCTGTAGCCATCGCGGTGAGTACGCGCCCGAACGGGGCGACAGGCGCTGACGGGGGTGTCATTGCCCCAGTGTATGCGCCCTCAACCGGCGACAGCGTTGACGGAACCGGTTATTCACTGACTGGCAACCGACCAGGGTCGCGCGGCCGACGACACCTGCCCCGCACGCACGATTGGATCGCGACGACGAAGCCCCGCGCGACGCTGCCGCGCCGTCATACCTCGATCCGGGAACCTACCGTCACGGTCCGGTCACCCGGGAGACCGAAGTACTCGGCGGCGTCGGCCGTGATGTACGACGTCGCGATGAACAGATGCTTGCGCCACGGCGCCATCGTCGGTGCCGAACCTTTCTTCAGTTCGATCTTCGACAGGAAGTAGGACGCGTCCTCGATCGCGATCGGCCCCTCGGTTTGCGTGGGGTCGAGCAGGCGCAATGCGGCCGGGACGTTGGGGGTTTCCATGTACCCGAAGTTCGCGGTCATGTGGAGGATCCCGTCCTCGGCATAGCCGAGAGTGTCGACCTCCGTCCGCTCGGTCTCCGGTACGCGGGGCACCGGCAGCGTGCCGATCGACATGATCACCACGTGTTGGTGCAGCACGTGATTGTGTTCGACATTCGCTCGCATCGCCAATGGCGCAGTCTGTTTGCCGCGGTTGAGGAACACCGCAGTGCCGGGGACCCGCTGCAACGGCGGCCGGTGGTCGTGCAACTCGTCGATGAACTGGCGCAGCGGCCCCTCCGCGTGCTCCCTCGCACGGGTGACGATCACCCGACCACGCTGCCACGTGGTCATCACGGTGAACGCCGTGATGCCGATCAGCAGCGGAAGCCACGCCCCGTGCACCAGTTTGGTCAGATTGGCCGCCAGGAACAGCACATCGACCAGCAGCAACAGCCCAGCACCGGGCACGACCAGCCACAGCGGAGTACGCCATCTGGTGCGCGCGATGTAGAAGAACAGCAGCGTGGTGATCGTGATGGTCCCGGTCACCGCCATGCCGAACGCGTACGCCAGCGCTGCCGAGCTGCGGAAGGCGAATACCAGCGTCAGCACCGACACCATCAGCACCCAGTTGATCCACGGCACATAGATCTGGCCGATCGTCGCCTCCGAGGTGTGCGCCACGCGCAATCTCGGCAGATAGCCGAGCTGGGCGGCCTGCGCGGCTACCGAGTAGGCGCCGGTGATCACCGCCTGGGAGGCGATCACCGTGGCCGCGGTAGCCAGCAGCACCATCGGCACCCGCGCCCATTCGGGAGGGAGCAGGAAAAAGGGGCTGTGCACCGCGGTCTCGTCACCGAGAACCAGCGCACCTTGCCCGAAGTAGCTCAGGACGCACGCCGGCAGCACGAGCAGCAACCAGCCGCGGGTAATCGCCCGCCGTCCGAAGTGACCCATGTCCGCGTACAGCGCCTCCGCGCCGGTGACCGCCAGCACCACCGCGGCCAACGCGAAGAAGGCGATTTCGAAGTGCCCGATCATGAAGCCCAACGCATAGGTCGGTGACAACGCTTTGAGGATTTCCGGGTGCTGGGCGATCCCTCCCACGCCGCAGGCGCCGATGGAGGCGAACCAGAGGATCATCACCGGCCCGAAGTACCGGCCGACCGTGGCCGTGCCTCGGCGCTGGACCGAGAAGAGCAGCACGATGATGACCGCCGTGATCGGCACGATCAACTCTTCCAATTTCGGCTCGACGACCTTGACCCCTTCCACCGCGGACAGCACCGAGATCGCGGGGGTGATCATGCTGTCGCCGAAGAACAGAGCGGCACCGAAGATCCCGAGGCCGGCCAGCAGCGCGGCAACCCGGCGCCCCTGCGTTCCACCCCAGCGC
This sequence comes from Rhodococcus sp. P4_B6, assembly GCF_056402215.1. Lineage (NCBI taxonomy): Bacteria > Bacillati > Actinomycetota > Actinomycetes > Mycobacteriales > Nocardiaceae > Rhodococcus > Rhodococcus sp. P4_B6. Next base: position 118,054 of record NZ_JBFUHV010000014.1, read on the forward strand.
AGCAGCAGCGTGATCAGCGCCATGACTCCGCCCTCGCCGTCGTTGTCGGCGCGCATCACCAGCGTGACGTAGGTCAGCGTGACGACGATCATTACCGACCAGAAGATCAGCGACACGACGCCGTAGACGTTGTTCGTGCTGATCGGCACGGGATGCGGGTCGTCCGGGTTAAACACTGTCTGAATGGTGTAGATCGGGCTGGTGCCGATGTCTCCGAAGACGACGCCGAGTGCGCCGACGACAACGGCCGCTCGAACGGTGTCGCGGCCGCCGACCGCGCGAATCGGCGACGGAGCTTCGGACTCTGTGGGCACGGCGGGCTCCTTGGTTCGGTCCGCACCCCATGGTCCTCCGTCTCGGCCCATTTGTGGCAGTAACAGCGTCGCGGTGCCCGACAAACGGTTCACGGCGTGTGCACAGCCCCGGCGTCCCGATGTCAGGGCAGCGTTAGTGGTTCTCACCGGGCTGTCAGCATCGCGTCAACGAGACCCCTGGTCGATCGGGAAGGTCTGACACTGGTTCCGGTAGGGCGAACGACCGCGTTCGCCCACCGTGCGTAGGAGTCCACAGTGACGCTTCTCGACATCCTTCCTTCACTTCGTGGAACGACCACCCCGCGACTGGATCCACTGGTGTGGCCGGTGACGACGCACTATCACCATGGGCGCATCACGGTCGGCGGGGTTGGCCTGGACGAGATCGCGGACCTGTTCGGCGTGCCGACGTATGTGCTCGACGAAGAGAGTGTGGGCGGCGGTGGTAAGACGTTCGTGCAGGGGCTACGCGATGCCGAGATGCTCTACCGCACGGCACCTCTGTTGCCCTGCGGCGTGGCACGGTCGGTCGCAGAGCGGCGCCTGACGGTGGTGGTGCACTCTCGCCGCGACGTGGCGGTCGCGCGGCAGGGTGGGCTCGACCCGGACAGTACCGTGCTTGTGGTCGATGCCGCCGATTCGCGCTCCCACTCGGAAGTGTCGCCCTGGAAGGGGGGAGTCGGTCGCATCGT